>NZ_JARRQY010000056.1:0-19777 GCF_037381185.1 Acidihalobacter sp. | reverse complement strand
GCGATGCTCCTGGACCATGCGAACCGCACGCTCACGCACTTCCGGGGAAAACTTCTTCGACTTGTTCATGGCTCCATTCTCTCAAGTGTTGGAGCCTCCGCAATACCCGGGGCGGTTCAGGGAGGACCCGCAGCTTGAGAAGATCATTCGGCTGCTTGAGGAGGCGCGGAAGGCGCAGGGTGGGAGTTAACCCACTCCTGCACCCACCCCGCTCTTACGCTCGCCTAATCGTACTTATTTTGGTACACTTCGACCATGAAGCCACCATTTGTGCTGGACGTTCGTTTCTATGCAACCACGCAGGGGCATGAACCAGTCCGTGACTGGCTGCGCTCTCTGGCGCCGGAAGCCCGAAAGGCGATCGGCGAAGACATCAAGACGGTTCAGTTTGGCTGGCCGTTGGGAATGCCGCTGGTCAGAAAGCTTGACTCCAGCTTGTGGGAGGTGCGCAGCATGATTGATGGCGGAATTGCCCGCGTACTGTTCACGACGACGGGACAGACAATGGTGCTCGTGCATGGCTTCATCAAGAAGACTGACAAGACACCAAAGCAGATTATCGAGGTGGCCCGAGATCGGGCGAAAGAGGTGAGGAAATGACTCGACAGAATCCACACATCGGTAGCGACTTCGACGACTTTCTCGCCGAGGATGGCGTCCTTGAAGAGGTTTCCGCTCGTGCTATCAAACGTGTGATCGCTTGGCAGGTGCGCGAAGCCATGGCCGCCCAGGGACTGACCAAAACCGCGATGGCCGCTCGGATGCACACCAGCCGTTCAATGCTGAATAGGTTGCTGGACGAGGAAGACACCGGGCTGACCATCGAAACCCTCAGCCGGGCGGCCGAGGCCGTGGGCTACCGGGTGAAGCTCGAGCTGTCGGCTGCGTAATGACCTGGAGGGTTTGCTGTGGATGTCGTCGTTTATATTCGTGCCCCAGAAGGTGAGAAGCCGACAAACCGCGAAGGTTGGCCCAAGTGCTATCACCTAGACGAGAACTGCCGGATGCTCAAGACGGCTAGAGCCAATGCTGTCTACTCTACTGATGAGCCGCCGGTTTCTCTTGAGACGTTGTTGAAATCGGAGGAGGAACCGAAGTGGAAGCCCTGCTCGATTTGTTGCCCAGATAGCAAAGACGCAACCTGATGCCGACCGCTGGTGTGGTCTCTGCCCTGCTCGCCACTGCCGGAGCGATCGTCCTGGCTGGCGTTAGTGCAGCCGTCAGCTATTGGTTCACGAAACAGCGGGAACGGGAAGCAGAGCTACGGAAAGAGAAGCTTGAGCATTATAAGGAGTTCGCGGTCGGCCTTAGCGGGATCGTCTCTGGAGAGGGTACGCCAGAGGCTCAGCGTGCGTGGGCCTTGGCCTGCAACAAGCTCAATCTCGTCGCGCCTCAACCTGTTCTCCAAGCGTTGCAGGCATTTCAACAAGAAAGCAAGGCCAGTAACCCGCAGCACAGCCAAGAGCGCCATGATGAACTGATGTCGGCGCTGTTCTACGAAATGCGCAGAGATCTAGGCATCAAGCCTGCTGACGACAAGATGAGCTTTAAAATCGGCCTGTGGGCATCCGGCGTGCCGCCGACGGATACAGATCAAGAGTAAAGACCACGGCGCTACCGACCAAAATCTTCGCTATGCGTGGCTATGGTTGTTGTCGCCAATCAAGCTCTCCAATGGAATATGGAGCCCCTGCCAGAGCTTGCGGATCATGTTCAGCGAGAGCGGCCGATTACGGTTCAACACTTCGGACACGCGCCCCCGACCGCCAATGAAGGGCTCAAGATCCTTGCGGCTCATACCTGATTGCTCGATCCGGAACAGGATCGCTTCGACTGGGTCAGGCGGCGCAATCGGATGATGTTTGGCCTCGTACGCTTCCACGAGCGTAATCAGCACGTCGAGCCGATCGCCCTCCGGCGTATCGACCGGAGTGCCCCACAATGCCTCTACTTCGCCCAGCGCGGCGTCGTAGTCGGCTTCTGTCTTAATGGGCCTGATGTCCATGTTTGCTTCCTGTAAGGTCATATTGCTCGAAAGTCACTTGAGATCCAGTTTGTCGTACTCCTTGTGGGTTCCGACGAATTTCACGTAAAGCGCTTGGCGCACATAGTCCACATCGGCCACTAGCCGGTACTTGTTGCCAGCGATGTTAAACACCACTAGCGTGTCCGTGATGATGCTCGCGCTCGCATATTGCGCTTTTATCTCGTGAGGGCTTTGCCAAACGGCCTTGAGCGCTTCCGAGTGCCAGGCCTCAAGCGGGCCTTTGGCATCCTGGCGATTGGGCTGCTCGTAAAACTCGCGCAAGGTCCGTTTGGCGATTACTCTCATGGGCTGGATTATATCTTGTTCCCATATTGGGATCAAGTTGCTTGCAACCTCACAGCCAGCACCTCCAGGTTGGCGCTGCTAGCGACTCGCGTTTGAGTCTGGATGATGCCGATCGGGTCTTGATGGGCCTTTGGGGCGACCATCATTTTTCAACCGATCCACAGCGAACACGCCGAACTTCCTCGCATTCAGCGGAGCGTTTCGGACGGCGCCTGATAGCACTGAGAACCTTTTGTTACCGAACTGGGGCGGGGCGTTGTCCTTATCTCTTTGCAGTATCACGTTTGCGCCTCCTAATTGTTAATGTGCGCTTGCGCGTAAAATGGGGGCAAAACCGAGAATGTCAAGTGCGTCGAAAATCACTTGCAACCAGGAGAGGGTCGGGGCAGCTATGGGGGCAACAATGATTTATTATAATAATAAAATCATTAAAAATAGTAAGTTATAAATCGTTTGTTGTAGTGACACCGCCATCGAAACCCTCAGCCGAGCGGCCGAGGCCGTGGGCTACCGGGTGAAGCTCGAGCTGTCGGCTGCGTAATGACCTGGAGGAACTGCTGTGAGCGTTGACGTTTATATTCGTGCCCCAAAAGGTAAAGAGCCGGAAAACCGAAAGGGTTGGCCCAAGTGCTATCACCTAGACAAGAACTGCCGGATGCTCAAGACGGCTAGAGCCAATGCTGTCTACTCTACTGATGAGCCGCCGGTTTCTCTTGATTGGGCAAAATCTCATGGATGGGAAGAGTGCCAAGTCTGCGGAAGCGAGCAATAACTACTATGTTATAAACAGTCACTTCTCTTCTCCTGATTGCTCGTCGATTGCAGGTGGGGAGGTTGTGTCAGCTTCTCCGATATACATCAACACACCGGGTGGCGCAGAAGGATCTTCTGCTCGGCGGGCTATGATATTAAGTTGGTCCAGTTGCTGCGAAGTGCGGCTCGCGTTACCCAAACATTGCAAAAGAGTTTCAGGAGAAACGCCCGCCATAAGAAGATAAAGAACCCGTAGAAAGTGTTTGATTCGGACATTTGCATCATACATCGCCTGCCCATCAATAGAGCTCTGTCGAAGTTCTTCATCCCAGTGCGACAGATAGTTCCTGGTATCAATCCAATTGCGTGGAATTTTTCCATCACTGGATATAACCACCTTCGCAAGTGCATCACCAATGTCATCTCTTAATTCGTTCAAGCGTTTGCTCAACGATATTTGATTGCCATAACGGATACGGGAACGAAGTGCATCGCGATGATCCGGAGCGACAGACGAAGGGATAGCTCCAGTCAGACTGGATTTGACCGACTCATACTCCGAGTCTTGCATATAATTTCCGTGAAAGCGGCCACGATGAAACCCTTCCAGAGCCTGGATCAGCGATAAGAATCCAACATGCAGCCACAGACCCTTAGTTGATAGAACGCTCAACGCTAACTGGCTTGGAACGTGTACAGAATCAACTTCGCGAAACCATTGAGCAACAATGCCCGCGAAATTTGCTCCTAATACACCGCGCTCAATGAAAAACTCATCTAGACTCGAGTAGTTGCACGGCTCGGATATGCGCATAGTAACAAGCACGGAGAGTGGACTCGGCAACTGATCTACCGACGCATGAATTACATTAACGGGCATTGGAGCGCCCGCCATAAATGCCAGTAGCGCAGCTAATTTATTTTGTTGGTTAAAAAACCACTCTAATGTGCGAGGAGACTCCGGTCGGATGTTTACCCAACCGAGCGCAGTTACATCAATCGAGGTGAATGGGTCAGATGACACCGTTACGCCGACGCCCCACTCTAGCTCGCAGTTAAGGTGAGGCACTGGCGTCGTTTCGGTATCCGGCGGACGTACAACAAACGTATTTGTGAATTTGCCGCCCTCGCCTCCAGTGTCAAATGAATGTTGAATCACTCGCTTCGACAACCAAACCTCAAGAGCTGGAATAAAGAAACGTACAGAAGTGTAGAGTGTTTCAGGCTCTACATGCGCTCCTACGATTACCCATGAGGAAATAACTCGCTCCGGCTGGGACATTCCTCCAGAACCAATGTTAACACCGACACCGGCACTATGCGCATGGAGGATGGATAGTGCCTCTCCCTTCGAAGACACTCCATGTATGGCAGGGTAACTCGGTAGAGAATCCGATACTGAAACCACCCCCTTGTGTGGAGTAAATGCATCATGAAGGTTAAGTTCAGCGCGATCTAGCGTGTAGCGGAGCTGACCATAAATGGATTTATCTGAGTCTAGCAGCTTCCACTCGCCGGAATATTCGTGGTCTTCAAAAATCGAAAGCATAGACATAATATGATTTACCCCAACTTCACCGCCAGATCCTCGGCCCTCGGGTGATAGTACCGCTTGAGCATCCGCAAATCCTTGTGCCCCGTAATCGCCGCCAGCTCTATCAGGTTCGGCACCTTCTCCGCAAGCCGGCTTGTCGCCTCATGGCGCAGATCATGGAAGTGCAGGTCATCCAGCCCCGCCCGGCGCGTAGCCCTCGCCCATGAGAGCTTGAGCGCGTTGGGCGTCACCGGGAATACACGATCATCGACTGGCTTTGTGCGGCGTAGCTCTGTCACCTTCTCCGCCTTCTGCTGTTCGTCGCGCTTGGTCTTCAAGTCTTCGAGCACCGCTACCGCCCGGCTCGACAGCGGCACGTCCCGCGGCTCGCCATTTTTCGTGTCTGGCAGATGCACCACGCGTCGACGCAGATCGACGTGTGGCCACGTCAGCGAAAGCAACTCGCCGCGACGCATGGCGGTTTCTAACGCCAGCAGCACCAGAGGGCGCATGTACGGGTTTTTCGTGCCGCGCCGGTAGCATTTGCCGTCCTCGCGCTCGTTCTCGGCGCTGTGGTCTTCCAGAGCGGTCAGCAGGCGCACTTCCTCGTCACCCTCCAGCCGACGGTTACGCGCGGGCGGGTCTTTTGGTCGCCGGATACCAGAGACCGGGTTCTCAACCTGAATCATGAGTTCGCGCCGTGCCCAGTTGAACACGGCCGACAGGATGTTCAACTCGCGGTTGATCGTGGAGCCCTTCGCGCCGGCAGCAAGCCGCCGGTCCCGCCACTCGGCAAGTACAAGCGGCGTGAGGGCCGCTAGGCGGTATTGACTGATCGAATCCCCCATCAGGGTGCGGACACGCAGCGCGGCGGTCTCAGAGCCCTTCTGGGACGGCACCACGTCTTTGGCGTAGCGTTTGAGCAACGCATACAGCGTCGTCGTCTCCGCGCTGGTGCGATCGCGCCAGACGCCGCGGTCCATCTCCGACTCCTGCGCCCTCGCCCAGGCCGCGGCATCCTCACGCCGGAGGAAGGTCTTACCTCGTGCTGGGTAGCCCTGGCGCCGAATCTTCGCTTGCCATTTACCGCTCGAAAGCTGCGTGATCGTCGCCATTTCGCAGGAACCTCACTGTCCATATACTGTCCACGAGGGCTATATTATACAAAAATTTTTCTTTATTATCATTATGTTATTACGCTTTATTTGTCCCTTCACACGGCAGGGGTCACTAGTTCGATCCTAGTACCGCCTACCAAACAGTTGAAACAAAACCGGCGCCCAAGGGCGCCGGTTTTGTTCTATCCATCCCCTATCCTACCGCGCGGCTAACGCACGCACCACGTTGTGATGCAGCAGCCCCAGCAGGATAACCGGCACCAGACAGGTCAACAGCGCCAAGGTCACATAAACGAAGACCTGATCGAAGCCGAGTATGTGCCCCTGTGCATAGACTACTCGCCCCAGCAGATACCCGGCTGCCTCGTGCAGACGATCCGCCCCCAAACCGCCGATGCGCGACAGGGCTCCGGCCATCTGCTCCATGGTCTCGGACGTCGCCGCATGCCCGGACACGAGGCTTTCGTTCAACGCCGCGGCATGTCTGACGCTAGTAACCTGGAGCGCCAGCACCGAAACGCTGGTGAACAGGGCGCCGCCGAGTTGCATGGCGAAGTTGATCGCTCCGGCGCCGTAAGGCATCAAATCATTCGGCAACGCGCCGATGGCACGGGACAGCATCGGCGGCGGGAAAGCGGACATGCCGATGGCGATCAGCCCCATCGACATACTCAACTGGAGAAACGAGGTCGCGGTGTCGGCGTGAGCCAGCCCCCAAGTGCCAGCCATGGCGAAAAAGATAGCGGGCACCGCGAACAGCAGTGGTGAGTAGCGGTCGCTGAGGTGGCCCACGAGCGGGACCAGCAGGGCTAGAACCACGGTCGACGGCAGGAAGATCATCCCCGTCTCGACAGGACTGTAGCCTTGCACGGTTTCGCTGAACAGCGGCAGCAGATAGACGATAGCGTAGAAGGCGCCGCCAAACAGAAACATCGCCAGCGAGCCGGAGGCGAACGCCGGGTTGAGAAACACCCTAAGATCAAGCATCGGGTGCGGGACACGGATCTCCCACAACACATACAGCGTGCCGACCACAGCCGCGACGGCCAGCAGTCCCAGCACGCCGTTCGAATCGACGCCCCAGCGCAACCAGTTGGCCAGCGCGGTCAGAAGCGCGAACACGGCCACGCTGAGCAGGACCAACCCAGCCCAGTCGAAACGCGGCATTCTATCTGCCCGCTTCCAGGGCAGAAAGAATGCCGCCAGCAGAATGGAAAGCACGGAGAAAGGCAGCGTGACGTAGAACGTCCAGCGCCAGCTCAGCGTCTCGACCAGCCATCCGCCGAACACCTCGGCCAGCGTCAGCGGCAGCCCAAGGCTCATGCCGTAGATCGCTGTCGCAATGCCGCGACGCCTCGGCCCGAAGGCCGTAAACAGGGCGCTCATGGCCACCGGACGGATCATGCCCGCGCTGATGCCCAGGGCGATGCGCGCGAAAATAATGACCCCCGTATCCTTGCTCATCCCTCCGACCACTGAGCCGAAGATGAACAAGCACAGCGTCGCGATATAGGTCTTGCGTTCGCCGAAGGCCTTCATGCACCAGGGCGCGACCATGATCGAGATCGTCGTTGCGGCGAGAAAGCCGGTGGACAGCCACTGTTCCTGCGAGGCAGACATGCCGAACGCACCCTGCACATAGGGCGTGGCGACGTCGATGATGGTGATCGACATGCCCAGGGCAATGAGTCCGAGCAGCACGGTTGTGGTCGCCAGCCAACGATAGACCGGACCATAGCGCTCCAGCAGTGCCTCAGTGTCCATCGATATCGATCGACACGCTGGCATTCAGGCCCGGGCGCAGCAGATCGCCTTTGACCTGCTTGACGGCGATGCGCACGGGCACCCGCTGAATCACCTTGACGAAGTTGCCGGACGGATTCGGGTCCGGCAGCAGCGCGAACTGGTTGGTCGCGGCAGTGCCCACGCGGCTGACCGTGCCGTGAAACACACGCCCCGGATAGGCATCCACGGAGACCTGCACGGGATCGCCGATCTTCACCGGCGCCAGCGCGGTTTCCTTGACCTTGGCCGTAACCCATACGTGTGCCGGATCGTGGACCATCAGCAGGGTCTGCCCAGGCGACACATAGTCCCCCTGACGCACGAAAGTCTTGTCCACGACGCCGTCGACCGGGCTGCGCAGGACCAGATCGTCCAAGTTGGTCTTGGCGCCGCTGATCTTCTGGTCGAGTGCGTCCAACTGGGCCTTGTACTGCTTGATACGGGACTCGAGCACTGCCACCTGATCGTACTGCGCGCGGGCCTTTGCATAGTCGGCCCGGGCGCTGCTCACGCCCGCCTGAGCAGCCCGCACATTCTGGCGCGTGATCCGGGACGTCGTCATCAGCTTCTCGTACTGCTGCTTGGAAATGGCCGACTGTTTCAGCTCGCTGCGCCCGCGTGCCGCATTGTCCTCGGCCAGGGCGAGGCTGGCCTCGAGGCTCGCGAGCCTGGCCCGGGCGCCGTCAACCGCGGTCTTGGCCGCGGCGATGGTATCCGCACTGGTCTTACGCGTCTCGGACAGCTGCTGACGGGCGGTCGTCATCTGCTGCTCTAGCGCCTGCCGCTGGGCGCGAAGTTCGGCCAACGCCAAGGCCGCCGGTTTGCGATAGATGACTGCCAAGACCTTCCCCTTGTGGATCTGATCAGCCCCAATCAGATCGAAACGGGTCACCCATCCGCCCGTCCGGCTGGCGATGCTGATCATGTTCGCCTCGACCTGAGCGTCCTGGGTGGTCACGTGCGTGCTGCGAAAATGCAAAAACCCGAAGCCCCACCATCCCAGCAGCCCGATCACGAGCAGACCCGGCACAATCCAGAACAGTTTGCGCCGGCGCGCCGGCATGCGGCTTGAAGATGAGTTGTCTGACATTCAAAACTCTCCAAATTTCATACTGTTGTTCCGGAACATGCTGCCCCTGCCCCATCCTCCGGATATTCCATTGTTTGAGATGCAAGTAAGCCTGGCCGTTGAAACCACTACGAGAGACGAAAATCGCTTCGCCCCCCGTCCTCTGGGACAGGCGTTCGACAATCCGGAAACGTGTCGCCCGCTTCAGATTCAGCTATCGAGGCAACGGGCCTGTACCGCCGCCTTGCCGATAGCCGCGGGATTCATGCGTGCTGGGCTATCGCCACCAACAGACTGCATGGCGCGTGCGTCAGCAAAAAGGCGCCAGTAGAACCGTTCCACCATCGCAGCAGAGCGCTTTGCGTACGATGGCCGACCACAATCAGATCGGCTTGCACCTCACGGGCCATGCTGCCGATTTTTTCGGGCGGGTTGCCGACGTCCAACCGTACATCGACCTCCAGCCCCGATTCGCGTAATGAACGTGCACCTTCCTCGAGGGACCGGCGTATATCGTCGTATTCCCTCTCGGGAAGGTCGGCGGCGGACAGCGCAATATCCAGCGCCTGTCCGGCGACTGCGCACAGATGCACGCGTGCGCGGCACAAGCGGGCGAGATCGGCACCCTGCCGCAGTGCTTCCAGGCCGTCCTGACTGCCGTCGTAGGCCAAAAGAATCGTCTTGTACATGTCACCATTCCGTGGTCATCCGGCAGACGTGCCGGTGCGCCGTTTCCCATAGCAGGAACGGCGCCGGACGACGTTCCCGTCGTCGAGAGCGAATTGCAAAAACCGAACCGAGCGGAGGACATGGAGCCGAGCCATGAATGGCGGTGGCGGTCCTCCGGGGGGACTGAGGAAAAAGAGTGTTCGGAGTTCGGCCTACCCGACCGCTCGCGCAGTGAAAAACGCGAACCGGCGATAGCCGCAGACCAATAATATGACCGTTTTTGCAGCACTTGGTTCAATTGCTATGATGATCGGCTTGGATTCCCCGCGCCACGCCGAGTCGTGGCCATATCTCAAACGAGAAGCCCTCATGCCAATTCCACTTTCAGTCCTCGATCTGGCGCCGGTGCCCACCGGCACCGGCAGCGCCGCGGTTCTGCGCCGCACCGTCGACCTAGCCCATCTGGCCGAACAGCTCGGTTTCGTGCGCCTCTGGTTCGCCGAACACCACAGCATGCCCAGCGTAGCCAGTTCCGTACCGGAAATTCTGATCGCCCACATCGCCGCGCACACCCAGCGCATCAGGGTCGGTTCGGGGGGTATCATGCTGCCCAACCACGTGCCGCTGAAACTAGCTGAGGTGGCGCATACCCTAGAGGCCCTCTATCCTGACCGCATTGACCTCGGCCTGGGGCGCGCGCCTGGCTCCGACCCGAACGCCAGCCGCGCGCTGCGCGCCTTCGACGGTCAGGCGTTCCCTGCGCTGCTGGCCGAACTCCAGGCTTTCTCGCGCCGCGAACTACCCGCCTCGCACGCCCTACACTCGGTCCGCGTGATGCCGGACGACGTGGCCCTGCCGCCGATCTGGCTACTGGGCTCAAGCGGCGCCAGTGCTGCGATGGCTGGCGAGGGCGGCATGGGCTACAGCTTCGCCAGCCATTTCAGCCCGACGCCGGCGGCGCCGGCGATGCAGGCCTATCGCGATCATTTCCAGCCCTCGAACGATTTTCCGGAACCACATGCCATTCTTTGCGTATCCGTGGTTTGTGCGGAAACCGAGGAAGAAGCCGACTATCTGGCGGCGACGGGCGACCTGATGCGCCTGCGCCTGCGCCGCGGCGAGTTCCTCCCGCTGCCTAGCCCCGAGGAAGCCCGTGACTATCCATATACCCAGGCCGAGCGCATCGCCGTCAGGGCCTTCCGCGAGCTGAATATCGTCGGCACGCCGGAAGTCGTGCGCGAGCGCATTGAGGCGAAGGCCCGCGACTGCGGCGCCGACGAAGTCATGATCGCCTCCAATATCTTCAGCCACGAAGCAAGGTTGCGTTCCTACCAACTCGTCGCCAGCACCTGATACGCGAATCGGAATTGGCAGGCACCTACCATCACCTCGATGGACTCGGGCCAGTGCCGCTGCAACGCCATGACACACACCAGGCTGGGTGAAATCAGCCCCGTCTTGGACGCGTCAACCAACACCAGCAGCACACGCTGGCGGGCAACAACCGCCGTAGCGACTTTCGCTTCGGCCTCCGTCAACGCAACAGCGACACCACTGCCGGTTTCCGCGGACTCCGCTCCCAGCACGGGAAAGTCCGTTCTGACCACTTGCGCAACGACCTCAGCAATCATCCGATGCAGATCAGTTCCCGATGCAGCGAACAGCACGCCGCCGCCGGCCTCGAGGCCGCAAAAGTCCAGCAGCTCACCGTACAGACGCAACATCTCAGTAGCATACAGTTCCGGCAGCGCTGCACAGAGCCGCTTCCGCAACCCGGCAGCGGTCTCGAAGACGCCCGACAAGATCACCGACGCTGTCTACGAGACGACGTCGAGCAATGCTGGATCGGGTCGTGGCGAACACCCGTAGATGTTGGTTACGTCATCACCCAGTGCGATGCGCGCGTCGCCGTTACCGACTAGCCCTTTCGGCGAGCAGCGCGCGAAAAGCTTCGAAAACCTTGTGCATGGCCGGCAACTTGTAGGGAAAAAGATCCGATGGGTCCATGGAATGAACGATGGCTCCCGTATCGACTTCGAAGATCAACAACTCGCCCGACTCGGTCTCCGCACAATCGATTACCAGATAGTCCAGCTCCAGACGTTGGTTGATCGCCTCGATTGCAGCGGCATGCCGGCGTGCGAAATCCTCTTCGAAACGCTCCATGAAGCGCGCTTCCTCGGCCCGCTTGGCGGCGCTCTCACGCATGCCTGCGTTGAGGTAGTGGATCATCCAGTGATCCGAGATTCCCATGTGCCCGGCATAGGCTCGGCCACCGATCAGCACCACGCGATATTTGCGGTAGAGCCCATCGGCATCGCGGTAGTCCATGAACGGCGACAGAAAAAATCGTGTCTCGGTCAAGTTGGCGAGATAGGCAGCGATCTCCTGCCGCGCATCGAGTTTCGCCAGATCGTGGCCGGCATGGGAATCGACCGGCCGCACGATCAACGGGAAGTCAGCGCCCGGCAGCCGCGCTTCCAATCGCAGATCGCCGTGCCCCAGACGCTCCAGGTCAGCACGCTCGATGCGCAGCGACGGTGGCATGACGATACCCGGCGCGTCGTGCAGCAAGGCATACGCTCCGTCTCGCGAGGTCCGCATGATCCTCTCGGGCGGGTTGAGCACCGGCCGTGGCCAACCGTCTATAACCGGCTTGAGTTCCTCCAGCAGGGCATGGGTCGCCTCCGACTCGCCGACGGCGACGAACAATACGTCATGCTCGGGCAGTTCCGGTGCCGACGGCACGCCCGCTCCCACATACAACATATCGAGCGCTACGTCCGACTCCTCAAGCAGGAATGCCAGCGGCGCGTTGGTAGTGAGGTCGCCCGGCGCCATCAGCGAAAGCAGCCGCAGCCCCGGCCCCGTGGCAGCCGGCAACTGGTAAAGCGACTGCATCTGCAGCGCCTGGGCTTGGGTGGCCAAGGCGATGTCAGGCTTGAAATTCAGCTCCAGGGTGGTCGCCAGATCCATCAGCGCATTCGCGTCCTGGGGGTCGTCCTGCGCGCGCTGGATGAGTTGCGCGGCAACAGGGCCCAGATCCTGGCCTTCGAACGTCAGGCGCATCAGCGCCGCAAGGCCTATGTATGCGGATATGGTCTTCTCCTTCGAACTCATGGGGACTCGTCAAGAATTGGATGAGTATCCAGGGCTGCGCCCTGGGTAAGCACCGCTTCCAGCAGCGCGTCGATGTCGCGGCGCTCGGTGCGGTGATTCACGATCGCGCAGCGAATCGCCAACCGCCCGTCCAACACGGTAGTGGATGGTGCGGCCACGCCCGATTCCTGCAGCGAGATGACGATGTCTCGATTGACGCGATCAGGCTCCTGCGCGCGATAGCGGAAGCAGACGATATTCAGAGCGGCCGGCGCGAGCAGTTCCAGGCGGGGTTCGGCGGCAACCCGATCGGCAAGATAATGGGCCAGCCGACAGGTTCCAGCGATGGACTCGCCGAGCTTGTCGGCGCCGTAGACCTGCAGGGTGAACCATGTCTTGAGCGCACGAAAACCGCGTGAGAGATCTGGGCCGAGGTCGCATGGCCAGGGCGAGTCCGCCGCAAGTCCCCTTTCATCGCGGCCCAGATAGGCCTCCGCGCTGCTGAATGTCTCCTGGTGGCGAGCGCCGTCGCGCACCAGCACGAAACCGGCGTCGTAAGGCACTTGCAACCACTTGTGGAAATCGAAGGCGATGGAGTCGGCGCGCTCGATGCCGACCAGCCGCGGAGCGATTTCCGGCGTCAGCATACCCAGGGCACCATAGGCGCCATCAACGTGAAACCACACATCTTCGCGTTCGGCGACGGCGGCAAGCCCGGCAAGATCGTCGATCGCCCCGGTGTCGACCGTCCCCGCCGAGCCGACAATGACGAACGGGCGCAGTCCGGCCATACGGTCGACGGCAAGCGCCTGCTCCAGCGCCGCCAGATCCATGCAGTGCGCGGAATCCACGGGTATGTTGCGCAGGGCTGCGCTGCCGAACCCCACCAGATCCATGGCCTGACGAATGCAGCCATGAGCGTCCGCCGAGGCGTAGGCCGTCAAACGTTCATCGCTCCGGCAAACGCCGTCCCGACGCACCGAAACGCCCAGAGCCGCGGTACGGGCGACGAGCAGCGCGATGAAATTCGCCATGGAGGTGCCAGTCACGAAAAGACCGCTGGCCCTTTCCGGGAACCCGAACAACTCGCGCATCCAACGCACGATCTGGCGCTCAACCTCGACCGGCATCTGGTTGCGCCCTCCCAGATTTGCGTTCAGCCCGGCCGCCAGCATTTCCGCCAGCATCCCGACCGGATTGCCGCCACCGTGGACCCAGCCCATGAATCCGGGATGCGCGTTACCCACGGCATAGGGCAGGATCTCCGTCATGAAGCGCGCATGCACCTGCCCCAACTCGCGACCTTCGTGCGGCAACGGTTCGCCATAGCGCGCACGGACCTCGTCCGGCGCCGGTTGCCACACAGGCCTGTCTCGCAGGTGCTCCAGGTAATCGAACATATCATCCAGCATGCGGTGCCCATGGGCGCGCATACTGTCCCAATCGTCGGGATCGAGACTGCGTTGCACAGGCTCTAGCATGGACTCTTCCTTGACCGCCGTTCGTGAACGCATCCTAGCGTGTCCGCGGCATTTACGCCGCCCCCCGTGAACATTAACGTGCCGTAATTCCGCCCCACTGGCGATCTTGTCCGCACATTCCCGTATCCGGCCACGCCTCAAATACACTACTCATGCCGAAAAACCTCGACGGAATCGAGTCGGGCAACCCTTCGCGCCGAAAAACACCAAATGATCACGTCGATCGCGGCCGAGAACAGGAATGCCAACAGGTTGATGCCCGGGGCGGGCCTGCATCACGCTCACCAGCGCGAGCGACGCCACCGTTGCAATCAGTTTGGCTGATGCGATCTAGTTGAAGTATCGAGAACAAGAAACTCTATCTGCACTACCAGTGCTGCACTGGATGCGGATCACCACATCACGGGCGCCGAAGCGAAGCCCTGCTGCGTTGGCAGCATCCAAGGAAAGTGGGCATATCTCCGGCTCGCTTCATCCCCCTGGCGAAGAAAACCAAGCCGATACTGCCGCTCGGCCGCTGACTTCTGGACGATGCCTGCCTGCAACTCAGAAGATGGCAGGATGCCTCGGCGACGCGTCATCACATTCCGGCGATCGACACCAGCGCCAAACAGTTCCAGCAGCCGGACTCCACGCACAGCGTCCAGGAAGCACTGAATCGACATGGCGTCGATCTAGCGCAGTTCCAGTTGGAATTAATCGAAAGTATGTTCTTCGAACACATCGAAGAAACGATCCAGACGATGTTCAGATAAAAGCCATCGGCGTCAAATTCGCACTGGACAATTTCGGTACCGACTATTCCTCCTCGGAAACGGAACGCCAGCCCGGTCCGAGTCCGGCCATCAATTGCTCAACGATCTCCAGTCGATCTCCCTGAATATCGTTTTGACCAAGTCCAGACGCTGCCTCCCCAAGGAAATGTCCAGCATGGGGTAAAGCACCCCATCCTTCTTGAAGTTGTGATGATAGAGCACCTGTTGCAAATGTTTGAGTGCCGATTCCGTCGGCATGAGATGTGTCTCAAACTGTTCTATCTCGCGCACAACGTCGCGATGTTCCCCAGCCATGACCTGTACGGCCTCCGCCGGACCACCAACGTCTACGAACTTTGGGAAAAGATATTGTTCTTCAATTCTGAAATGGCGACGCAGCCCCCAGCAGAAATCGCTCAGCGCGTCGTCCGCCGACTCACCCGCAGCGACCTTCTCGATCGACAAGTCCAGCAGAGCATCCAACCTGTCATGGTCGGCCTGCAGAGCCTCACCGATCGTCGGCGCGAAATCATCCTCGCGCCGAGAGAGCGACACAATCCAACGCCCCACTGCAGCCGCCTGCGGCAACCATAAAAAGCGATGCCTACGCAGAACAGTGAATCGGCCAAGCAGCGGACGGGGGTCGCGGTCACTGATGAATACCAGCGACTCCCCAGGGCTCAGGGCATCAAACGCGTTGAAAACCTGCTGATGCCGCAGAGGCGTCGGCAACGTACGCAAGTCCAGCACCCCGGAGGCACCGGGGTCCGGCATGCATTCGCTCCTGTCTTCCCCGGCGCGATACAACTGCAGATAGAAGCGGGCATCATCGCTGATAGGCTCTATTCTGTGCGGAAGCTCTGCTGGAATGACTCCCACATCTCCCTCGCCCAGATACCAGCTCTCACCCGACCCATCCAACCAGTCGTAACGCAGAAGTCCGCTTTCGACCACGATCTCACCCCATACGCCATATGACGTGCGGTGCGAATTCTGGAGCCCCTCAGGCAGCACCAGCTGCTCGAAAATCGGCGTCCGCGTAAAAAAAGCATACCCCTGCGGCAGTTCCAGGGCAGGCTTACGCAGGTTGTTTGCGTTCGGATCAAATGCATCCATTGCAGATATCCTCTGTAATGAAACCGCAGTGAAATACCTCGCGGGAACCCATCCCAAAATACCGCGTGAGCCGTATCGCCGTCGGCACCATCAAAGCACCTAGCAGGAGACAGAACCCAGCCACCCAATCGCTCATGTTCATTTGAAACGAGCGAAACCGCACTTCGGATCGCCGGCGCCAGTGACCTCCGTCACTGCCCGGCAGCATTTTGAGATAGGCCCCACCGACTTCCACTGCGTCAAATTCTCCGGCAAACAGCGGTTCCTGCCGTAGCCGGTCTCCTGAGTCTTGAACACACACCGGACATCGCTGTATCAACACACTTCTCGGCAATACCCTGGCGCCGGCAATCGCCTGGCAAGGTGCGGGCCATGTCACGCGGAGTTTGCTCATCCGTCTACAGACTTGGTCCGTCTCGCCAGTTTCATGTGTCTCGCAATTTATCCCTCTCGCTAATCTATTCGGTGCGCCCCTAAACTCTAGCCACCACCTGAGCCAAAGACCCACCCATCGCTTTTGCTCGATGCAACCAGACTGCAGCCAGCGACTCGGGCAACGCCGACTGCACACAATCAGCGAACAGATCCAGCCACCGCTGAATCTCCGAAGCCCTCACCTCCAGTGCCCTGTGCGTATACACCACCCTATATCGGTAGGGCTCATACGCCGCCCCGCCCAGCGCGACCCACCAAAAATGCACGATTCTCGCTTTATGTGCGGCCCAGTCCGTCACCACCGAGAAGCGGGTCCCCAGCACCGGATCGTCCTGCACACGCCGATAGAAGTCGTCGACCACCTGGTGAATCGTCTGCAGCCCAACGGCTTCAGCGGCTACCCGCGCCACGGACGCTCCTCCTTGGGTGATTTCGACAACGCATCGGCAAACACGGCGATTCACGGCTCACAGGCATCCTCGAATTGGTATTCCTTCCCAAGACCACAGGAAAATCAGGCTCAACACAATGACAGAACCCATTTTCTCGGATATTGATCGCCATCAAGAAGCCTAACTTCCATGACGAACACTCCGACAAAAACCCGGCACAACAAGCCAGCACAAACCGTAAAGAGAATCCCCCACAGCCGACAACTCTGCTACGGGGCCCCGTATTTGGCTTCATTCCTTTCGAAAGAACCAAACATCTCCAACTTATAATTCGGTGGTTTTAGCGGCGATCGCCGCAAGACGTTCCGGATCACAGGAAGCCTGTCATCCAGGGCATGTGCTTCCTGATTTCTTTCCTTGGACACAAACCCGATACCAAAAAGCCCTGCCAATCAACGCCTACGAATCAGCGTATGCGTCCGCACAAAGCAAGTTCCCTTATTCATGCAGCCCATTCCTTGACGTTCTTGTTATTCATAACGTCTTGAGCCCACGAATAACCTTATGGATACATTAAATCACACAGCCAGTCAATGACTTTACCTAAAAACACGGCTCACAAAACAGTCCAACCACTCTGTCTTAGGAGACCTTCAAACTACCGTACAAACAAGTCAAAAACAAGTGCCCGCCACCCCAACATAAAAACAATAAAATTATAATTTTCAATAAGTTATAACAATACAAAAATTTTTCACCGCCTGCCAGGTAATAAAACTACAAAAATCTGCAATGAGCGCGCCTATTTATCATGATCAATTAAATACGCCAAAGCCAATGTTTTACGACCAACCCAGCAGCACCTCTCAACGACGTTAGTGACAAACGGAAAAACAGTTAATGGAACGCACTCCAGGTGCATGAAGCGCCACGTCGCCCCCTCCATGCTCACGAACAAGCACAAACGCATACATCTGCACACGCAGACCGAAGACACGATCATGCATTCAATTATGTCCTTCTCCGGAGACGCAGCCCCACCCCGCCATCACTGACTGACGTCGGGTTCACTCCCGTCAAATCGGTCGTACGCACATGACATGCCGTGGACGCTCGCAGGGCATTGTCAGACGCCACGTATTGTTGTGGAGGCCGCGCCTGACCACGCCCTCATCTTGATACGGTGCGACGTCGTGGCGTTCCAATTCGCTCCCGATGAAGCGGCCGAACCCGCGTGGATTCTCGCCCACCCTTCTCGAGTACTTAGCAGGCAACGTGGAGACGAAGGCGTGCTTCGCAGAACCATATGGCGGAGAGGGTTGGATTCTGATTTTTCTGAAATATTACTAGCGTTTTCAATTGGTTATGAAAATTCTTTTCCGACTTTATGTACCACTTTGGTGGATCGGTCAGTAGGACGCCTACATTGGAACTTTCTATGCAGTACGTCAATCAATACCGCCTTTCGAAGCCACTCCACCTCCACAGCACAACCGATACTCGGTTGCATACCAGGGTTTTCAATTCCAACGATTACAGGCCCGTTTCATTGGAGAGCCAGTTTTCGACACGCAGTTGCGGTACTCGGGAGAACTCGCGCTCGTTGGCGGTCACGACGACGAAATCGAGTGCCCGGGCATGGGCTGAAATGAGCAGGTCGTTCGGGCCAATCGGCGTGCCATGGCTGGTCAGATACTGGCGGATATCGGCGTAGTATCGATCGACCGGATTTTCCAGCGCCAACACTTCCAGTGCAGACAGTACAAGATCGATACGCTCGGCGAGCTTGGCCGAACCAGATTTGCGAGCGCCATAACGTAGTTCGCCAGCGACGACGATGCTGGTACACACGGAACGCTCGCCGTTGGCGGCGATCCGTTGTGCCACAACGCCCTGCGGATGACGCACCAAATCGGACAGGATATTGGTATCCAGCAGATAACGAGCCGCCACGCTCAGAACTCCACATCATCCAAGGGCGCGAGATCGTCGTCCACATTGGGGAACGGTTCATCAAGCGGCGTCCAGGTTGCTAACAGCGAAAGCAAACTCCCCTTGCGAACCGGTTCGATCACCAGCCGGTCGCCTTCCTTACGCAGGATTGCTTCGTCTCCGTCGAGTTCGAACTCGCGTGGGATACGCACCGCTTGGTTACGACCGTTGCGAAACAACCTTACATGCCGCTCCAATTCGATCATGTTGAATTCCTTACGTGGCATATGTCTTAGCATATGCTGCATTCATAGGGGCGTCAATGCCTCAAAACCAAGCATTTTCTACTACCACCCTGCCGTTACAAGCGAGACCCACTAACGCGCTAAGGACACGCTGATCTATCGCGGCCCTGGCCCGGAGGCACCGCCTGGAAGATCGCGTAAGCCATTTAGGTCGAGTTCGCCGGCTTGTTACCGGCTTTACGAGGGCGGTTACGGGTATTTTCGGTCTTGGTGCGCCCATTTCCTGATCATCAGACGCACGTCTCCAGCAACCGTCTTCGGGCCAGCACCCGATTGGCCAGACCGAACAGCGTGTAGAGCTGCGCCTGGTTCTTGGCCAGCCCCCGGTAACGCACCTTGCGATGCCCGAAGCGCTGCTTGATCACCTGGAACGGATGCTCGGCCTTGGCCCGCACGCGCGCCTTGGCCTGTTCCAGGCGCTCGCGAGCCCGGCCCAGCGCATCCTTGAGCAAGGCCCGGCGCTTGCCCGGGCGCAGCGCCACATGCCGGCGCACCTGCCGGTGCATACGCTCCGCGCGTCGGTCCACGCCCCGATAGCCGGCATCGCCCAGCGCGTCCGATTCCTCGCCGTGCAGCAGCCGGTCGGCCTGCGTCACGTCACCCACCTCGGCCGAGGTGGCCACCACCGTGTGCACCCGCCCCGAGTCGGCATCGGCACCGATGTGTGCCTTCATGCCAAAATGCCACTGCTTGCCTTTGCCCGTCTGATGCATCTCGGGATCGCGCTGGCCGTCACGGTTCTTGGTCGAACTGGGCGCTGCGATGATCGTCGCATCCACCAGCGTGCCTTCCTTGAGCAGCAGGCCGCGTTCGGCCAGCTGGGCGTTGATCGTCTCGAAGATCCGCGGCGTCAGGCCATGGCGCTCGAGCAGGCGGCGGAACTTGAGCAGCGTGGTCGCATCCGGGGCCGCCTCGCGGCTCAGATCGATACCCACGAACCGGCGGATCGCCTGGCTGTCGTAGACCGCATCCTCGGCCCCTTCGTCCGACAACCCAAAGCAT
>NZ_JARRQY010000055.1:0-20751 GCF_037381185.1 Acidihalobacter sp. | reverse complement strand
CCCTGGGCTATATCCCGCCCGCAGAAGCTGAGGCAAACTACTATCGGCAACTCGGGCAGCCAATCCCCATTGCCGCTTAACTTAAACCCAACAGCCTCCGCGAAAACCGGGGCGGTTCATTCTGCCGATTGGGTTTGGAGGATGCGGTGCCGGACCACTCGACGTTTTCCAAGAACCGCCACGGACGCTTCCGCGACAACGATACCTTGCGCTTCGTGTTCGAGACCGTGCTGGCGCGCTGCCTGGCCGAGGGGTTGGTCGGCGGTGAAGGCTTTGCGATCGACGCCAGCGTGGTCAAGGCCGATGCCAGTCGTCAGCGGGGTGTTCCCGGTGTCGAGGCGCACTGGGACCCAGCGACGCCACTGAGCCGACCGGTATGCGAGTACCTGGAAGCACTGGATGCCGCAGAGGTGCCATCGCCTACACCGCCCAAGAATGTCTCATTGACCGATCCGGCGGCCCGCTGGACGGCTGCTCCGGGCGGTCCGGCGTTCTACGCCTACTCGACCAACTACCTGATCGACACCCAGACCGGCGTCATCCTGGACGTGGAAGCCACACCGGCACACCGTACCGAGGAGGTCGATAGCACTCGAACGATGATCGATCGCCTTGAGAATCGCTTCGAACTCAAGCCCTCGCACCTGATCGGCGATACCGCCTATGGGACCGCCGAGATACTGGGCTGGATGGTCGACGAGAAGGCCATCGAGCCACACGTACCCGTGTGGGACAAGACCGAACGCACGGACGGCACGTTATCGCGCTCTGACTTCGAGTGGCGCGAGCAGGACAACGAGTACCGCTGTCCGGAGGGCAAGGCACTACGTCCCCGACGGCGACAGTTCACCAAGCTGCAATCGACGGTCACCAAAGCCGGCACCGTCATCTATCGGGCCAGTGTGAACGACTGTCAGAACTGCCCGATGAAAGCGCGGTGTTGCCCCAACACGCCGATGCGCAAGATCGCCCGTTCGGTGCATGAGCACGCCCGTGATGTTGCACGGCAGGTGTCCAAGACACCACGCTACGCTCAGTCACGCCGGGATCGCAAAAAGGTCGAAATGCTGTTTGCACACCTCAAACGCATCCTGAAACTGGACCGGTTGAGGCTCCGAGGCCTCAGTGGTGCCCACGATGAGTTCCTGCTGGCCGCCACCGCACAAAACTTGCGAAGAATGGCCCTCGGGTTGGTGCCGAAAGCCAAGGAAGCAGGAACGAACAAAAGTCGTCAATGCTCGACTCTTGCTTTAATGTTTTGTTCTCCGTCCACAACTCGCGGACCGTATCGTCTTGGCTAACGATTGATGCGTAATAATCCCTAGTGCCGGGCTTAGGGTGGATCAAAACAAGCTTTACCTGATGGTCTGTGATTGCTCGTTGAAAAGCGCCGACGGTCATGATTTCAGCAGATGGTTTTAGGGTCAAAACAGGCTCATTCATTTTGTTTCTCCATATGGATTGGTGAAGTTAAAGGGTCGCGTTTGATGGCGCCCCGAATAAATATGGTAAGCAGCTCAAGCAACTTCATTTTTAGTGTCCAATCCACACGAAACAATAAAGCCCGGTCGTCCGGGCCTTAGGAACAAGGTGACAGGCTAATCCCGGAAGAGTCACTTGTTCGCTGTGTTGATTTTAGAGAAATTCGACTGCCAGTCCATAAAGAACACATGGGTTTTGAGATTGACCACGAAAACCTTGCCGCCCGCGATAGGCCGCCAGCACAGCGTTGGGCCCATCCGATAAGTTTGCCTACTCGCCGCCACACCTACCATCCAGCCTGACACCTTTGTCCCTTCCGGGTGCGCAACAGGACAGGGGTTAGTCCCAAGCGTTAGCATGGTGGTGCGGGTCAGTGCGTAGTATTCAATAGGGTGTTCCTTTGACACCAGCTTGCCGCCGTTATGAAGGAATTCATAAGCCGGCGCCGCCTGCGCCAATGACGGCATCAAAAGCAATATCATTATCCGGAGCATTGGTCGCATATCATCAGTCTCACAAGTCGCAAAGTTGTTTTAGTGTTTGGTCAACCCCTTTCCACTTGGGGTCTTCCGCCAACTGTTCAGGGCGAGGCAATCCACTCTTATCGCAGATTTTCTCAATGAGCGCGCGTATGTCGCGGGCCGCATCACGGCAGTCTGAAATCGTTGATTCAGCCCCTGTCGGCCCCTTAGACATTCGATCTCTGACCGCTTCGTAGTTCCCGTGAGCAATGAAGGTGTTTCTATCGTCGATGATGCGCTGGTAGCTCTTACGAGTTTTCTTTAGCTGCTCAGTCACGTCGCCCTGTTGACCCTTATCGTTGATTGTGTCCGTGATGGCGCGCAAGACGGTCATTTGCTTTGCTTCATTATCTAGCAATCTGGAAACGCACAGGATGCTGGAATCAAGCAGCAGCATTACTACCGTTTCAAAAAAATGCGGGCCAGCACTTGGATCGAACCGCCAGCAATATCTGACAGCCTCAATGGACGAGTAGTCTTGAATGTATCTCTCAAGCCAATGAAGCTGATTGCAGACGCTGGATAAGGATGCCGGTGGTTCGCGGGGGGTCATAGCGTCTTGACGATCTGGGGCTTGCCGTCGTCTGGAATCGGCTTCGGCTTGTACTCGGGCAGCCCCACGGGTTTCTTCTGAACGGGAGCCGCAGCCGGTCGAGCGGCAGGCCGGGCCGCTGCCGACTGTCTAGCCGCAGGCGCAGGCCGTGACGGCTGAGCAGCCGCCTGCGGCCCATCACCGGGCAGGGGCAACTGCTCCGGTGAATAGAGGTCGTCGGCGACCGCCTTACGCGCTCGCGCAACGAGCTGTCGGAATATCTCAGCGTCCTCTACGCCGACCGCTTCACGCAGCTTTGCGTGAATTGCTCGCCACCTGTAACCGGCGCGGCGAGCATGGTCGATGGCGTCTAGGTATGCGGCAATCTTCACTGTTTTTGGTAAGTCGTCCATCGGCGGCCCCCTCAATACAAAAGCAAGACACGTTCAATACAAGAACAAGAAAAAACTAAGACACATACAAGCTAATGTCTGAATCGCCACCATTTCTCTAGACAGTTTCTAGGCGCACAAGGATTCCTTAGATTCGGCCGTTTCGCATTCAGAAGCAGACAGTTATATGACGTGATCGGTTCAATATCAGTGCCCGCTTATGGCCGGCTGCTGCCTAGCGGGAACTTCGCGCGACTGGCCGCTGTCGGCATCGGTAACGACATGATCGCCAGGGAATGGAGAGCACGCTGCCCGCAGCGGCACAAGGCCGGATTCACCGAACATCTACGGCGCACCGGCGGGCACGATGCCGCGGCGACGCCTGGGTTCAGAGACGCCCAGATGCTCGTTCGCGATGCGGACGACGAGGTGTTCGAATTGCAACCGGACAACTCGATATCGCACTACGCGATGGCGGAGAATTTCCCGCGCTAGTTCGCCACTGCCGCAGTCACGACGGTTCGAATGCGAGCTCACCTCAGTACCACCGCTATGCCGCCGTGACGGAAGCAGATGCACTAGTTGCCTTCCCGGAAATCGAGAGGGCGAACACGCCGGCCTCCTGCACCAGCCCGAGCCGGCGACTGACAGGGTTCATGTGCCGCTATCCCCGCATAGATAGCGCCTGACGGCGTGCAATGCTGCGACTTCGGTGCCAGCCAAGCCGGCTGATAGGTAGAGTGAGGGTGGAAACTCCTCCGGGCTTGGAGCGGACAACGCCTCGCCCAGATGCCGAATGTCGTTCCAGCGCGGATGTCCGTACAGCATGTGCCGTTTGCCGTGTTCGCGGATCTGTTGGGGACTGTCGGACACGAGTCTGCGGTTTTCCACGGCCGCGAGCGGCAGTTCGTGGGCATCCCGGAATTTGGGCCCGACGGTGGTGACGTGTGCGGCGTTGCGCAGCCAGTCGGCTTCGACGACCGGTTCCGTGGCGTTGGTCGCCAGCACGACGATCTCGCACCCGCTCAGTGCTTCTTCCGGATCGTCGCATAGTTCGATCTCGATATCGGCCGTTGCCGCCAGGCGTTCCGCGAACCGTTCGCGGTGGTCGACGTGCCTGCTGTAGACGCGGATTTCGCGCAGTTCGCGACAGGCCAGAATGCCGAGCAATTGCGTTTCGGCCTGCGTGCCGGTGCCAATGACCGCGCATGAGTCGCTGGTGGCAGGTGTCAGTACGGCGACCGCGAGACCTCCGAGGATGCCGGTGCGCAATGCGCCGAGTCGCGTGCCGAAATACGCGCCTTCGAGACGTCCGGTGTCCGTGTTCCATGCCAGAACGGCCTGGTCGGTCCCGTTGCGATGCGCGGCGCGGCGCGGAAGGTTTCGTAGACGCGGAACCCGGCCAGATTCCCATACCCGCCGGTCGTGAAGACGAGTTTCCCGTTCGGGAAGTCGACGGCGTGCCTGGGAGGCGCCGTGCTCCGGCCCTGGAAATCGGCGACGACGCATTCGGCGATGCTGCGTTTCAGGTGCCGTATGGAAAATTTTTCCAGGTCGGTATCCGTGAAAATATCCATCGATGTCCTCTCATCGGGTGACGTTTCACAGCAGCCAGTCAGCTCGAATTACAGTCAAATTTTCCCATGCACACTATGTGGTTGAAACCTCCGAAATCGCTGATGCGATAAATCTCTGTCTCGCCGAGTTGTGCGCGTTTATTGCGGCGCGGCCGGCCACCGACTCAGCGCGCCTTTAGGTCGGCAACGAACGGCGTTTCGTAGAAAGACGATATAGATGAACCAACGCAGCAACCGCCATAAAGCCGCTCAGCACAGTGCCCAGGGACGCAGTGCGGTGCGGCAGTTCGCTCACGATCCATGTGCCTAGCGCAGCCCCGCCAATCTGTATGAAACCCACCAGACCGCTCGCCGTCCCCCCCAGGGTCTGATCTTCATGCACCGCTGCCGACATGGCCGAGCTGATATTGGCAGGCAATAACATGCCGTTTGTGAAAGCCATCAAGGTCACCAGGCTCAAGAACCACCCGATACCCATATGTCCCAATACGATGAGCAAGACGCAAACCGCCAAGTTGCCCAGCAAAGCGAAACCTATGATCGCATCGATAGTCAATGCACGTAGTAACCGTTTAAGTGCAAAGCTGCCAATCACGGAGCTCAGGCTTTGCGAGATATAGCAATAACCAATCAGCGCGGCCGTCAATCCGAATGATTTATAGATGTACGCCGAGTCCGACAGGTAGCCAAGCCAGTTCGAATACACGCAACCGATCACCAGGCAATAGCCGATGAAGTTCCCGATCCCCAGCAGACGGATATTCTTCAAGGCTAGCGCTTGCGGATGAAACGGCTTGAGGTCGCCCCTGTCCATGGTCTCGCCCATGAAAAAAATACGATCCCGAGCAGCACGCTACCGAACAAAACCGTGAAGGCCATGACGAAACGCCAGCCCAGGAGCTCTTGAACGTGCCCGCCGATCACCGGCGCTATCGCAGGACTCATCGCGACAAACGGTAGAACGATGCTGAAAACATGCGGTGACTCGCTCTTATCGAACATATCGGTGACGATGGTCCGCCCCATCACCAATCCAGCGCAGGCTCCCACGGCTTGGAAAAAGCGGAACAGCAACAACTGAGTGACGCTCGACGACAACACACAGCCAAGAGAAGCAGCAATGTATATCGTCAGCCCAGCGATCAAAACTCTTCTTCGTCCGAAGTGATCCGATATCGGCCCATAGAACAACTGAAAGACAGCCAAGCCCACGAGGTATACGGTGATCGTCTTTTGAATGACGCCGTAGTCCACGCCGAAGTAACTCGCCATGTACGGCATCGAGGGCAGATAGATGTCCGATGAAAAAATACCAATCATCGACATCATGACCATTGCCGCGATGAAGACGACAAACTGCGGCTTCGTGTCGGGTTTCTTGACTAACAGTGCCACACGCTTTTCTCCCATGTGGAGTGGCTATAGGGTAAACAATCCTTGAAGCGTTAAGCTGACCTAATGCGTCAGCGTCACCTCCCCTACGACTGACTTACCGGGACGGCAATCTGTCTTGCGGACGGACTGATAAGGCAGCTATGAGAGCATCGACATCTCGCATACGAATCGATAGTTCCTCATCGAGCCGCTTCGAAACGACATACTATTGGCGAATAGTAATTAGATATAGGATGTAAGAATCACAATTCGGTCGACTCAAATTCGTCAATCAGCGTCCTTATGAACAGCCCTGACCCTTTCCGCGGCATTACCGTCTTCCTACAGGTAGTGCAGGCAGGCAGCTTCACGTTGGCAGCCGAACGGCTGGACATGAGCAAGTCCGGCGTTGCCAAAAGCATCGGGCGCCTGGAGGCCTCGCTGGGCGTGCGACTGTTCCAACGCACCACGCGCCGACTGAGACTGACCGAAGAGGGTCAACGGTTCAGCGACGGCTGTCTCAAGGCACTAGCCGAGGTGGAAAATGCGCAGGCGCAAGCCAGAGCGCATACACAGGAACTGATGGGGCGAATGCGTATCGACCTTCCGGTGGTCTTCGGACGACGGTGGATTCTCCCCGCACTCCTGGAAATGGCTGATCGGCATCCGGCGCTCGAACTGGACGTGACCCTGAGCAATCGTTACGTCGATCTGGTGGAGGAAGGCATCGATCTGGTCATCCGGATAGGAACGCTGCAGGACAGTGCCACGCTGGTCGCCAAACGACTGGGCATACAGCACTCGGTATTGGTGGCTCACCCCGACTATCTGGCTCGGCACGGTACGCCCGAGACCGCGAACGACCTGCAACAGCATGCCTGCCTGACATTCGGCAGCGGCGGCAAGACGCAGCCCTGGCTTTTTCTCGACCGCCACGGTCGTCGCTATCCCTTAGCGATACGCAGACGCCTGGGGCTCAACCATACCGAAGCTATCCTGGACGCCGCGCTTGCTGGACACGGCATCGCCCTGCTGACGGATTGGCTAGTCGCCGAGGATTTGCGCGCAGGAAAACTGATGCGCGTGTTGCCGGAACTCCGAACCCAGTCATCTCCAATCAATGCGGTATGGCAAAAAAATCAACACCTCTCGGCGAAGGTGCGACATGTCGTGGACGCCTTGGCCAAACGTTTTTCTCCGCAGGCGCCTTGGCAAACCGCCTAAGACATGGTGTCTAGTAGCTATCGACGCAACCGCATCGCTTTACGGAAGCAGACACAGGAGCGATTTGTCGATCAGGCAGAACTGGATCCCGAGCAGCTTTGGTTTCGCGAAGCCTTTTGCTGCTTACCTCTTGATCGCAGATCAGCACGCACCTCCGTTTGCCTCATGCATAAGCCAATGCCGTAGCGCCTCGTGTGCTTCCGGGTCGCAGCGTAGAGGTTCGCGCCACACGAGAAACCAGCTGTCGGTATCTTCGATTTCGATATCAAACACGCGAATCAGACGATGCGCGGCCAAGTCTTCCTCCACCAGCGCCGAGCGGGCGAGCGCCACGCCCTGACCGGCGGCCGCTGCTTGTAGAACCAGAGCCGGGTCGTCGTAGATCGGTCCTCGCGCTGGTTCCGCATTATCAAGTCCAGCGGCGCGAAACCATGGCCGCCATTTTTGCCGTGGAACACGCAGCAGAACGACATCGAGCAAGTCGCGAGGTTCCCTCAGGGCGTGTCGGTCGATAAACGCCGGGCTAGCGACTGGGAAGACGAAGCTTTTCATCAGTCTCGTCGAAAGTAAGCCCGGCCACTGCCCTGAGCCATAACGGATCGCCAGATCGATACCGTCGCGATCGTCCAGAGTCGCGAGCGATGCTGTCGGTCGGATCGCGATCTCGACATCGAGGTGATCCGCCTGGAACTGCGCCAGTCTCGGTACCAACCACCGGGCGGCCAGCCCGGGCAGAATGCTGACATTCAACGGCCGTTGATGGTCATTGCTCCGAGGACGGGTGCGAGCGCTCTCGAACGCACTGGCCAGAATCTGAAGCCCCTGACGGACTTCGAGCACCAAGATTTGCCCCGCATCGGTCAGGATCATGCGATGGCCGTCGCGCACGAAAAGCTTTGCGCCGCGCAGATCACGTTCGAGTCGAGCGATGTGGTGACTGATCGCGCCATGGGTGAGCGAAAGTTCTTCTGCCGCCCGGCTGTAACTCAGATGCCGGGCGGCAGCCTCGAAGGCCCTGAGCGTCTGCAATGGAGGAAGATAGTCGATCAGCATCGTTAGTTTTGCTCACATATATGGTGAGTTGAATTCGTTTGAGCTGCGTTCGATTAGTCAATATAACTTAGCTGCAGAGCATTAAATACCGCATCCATTGATGTAAATTACTCACAGTTCTTAAGGCTGAATATGATCAGTTCGACACAGCGCCCGCAGCAGACCCCGAAAGCCACGCCCATTTGGGTCGTGATCGGTCTGGCAATGGGACCGACGGTTGCGCTTGGGTTGGCCCGTTTCGCCTACGCATTGCTATTGCCACCTATGCGTGCCGGACTCGGTTGGAGCTACGCAGCCGCCGGCGCGCTGAATACGGCAAACGCCGCAGGCTATTTGGTTGGCGCCCTCGCGGCAGCGGCATTCGGACGACGGTTCGGCGACAAGCGGGTTTTTGCCGTCAGCCTGCTGCTGACTGCTCTAGCGGTTGGAGCTTCCGGGTTGACGGCCGAGTTTTCCCGACAACTGGCGCTGCGGTTTGGCGCCGGCTTTACCGGTGCGCTGGCCTTTGTCGCCGGCGCTGGATTGACGGCCGCCGCGGCGCATGGTGGTGCACGCAGCCGCGCGCCCACTATCCTCGGTCTCTATTTCGCCGGTGGCGGTCTTGGCATCACGGCTTCGGCACTTGCCGTACCACCCTTGCTTGCGGCCTTCGGCTGGCGCGGCGGCTGGCTGGCGCTGGGCGGACTCTCGTTGCTGGCAACTATAATCGCATGGGCCGCCCTGGGCCGTGCCCCGCGGACCGCGAGCGCCGCGGGGAAACACGGTCATGGCAGCTGGTCCGTGCGCTTCATGGTACCCAAGCTGCTTGCCTACGGTCTGTTCGGCGCCGGCTACATCGCTTACATGACCTTCATCATCGCCTATCTGCGTAGCGCCGAGCAGTTCTCCGGGTTCGAGATTTCGGCCTTCTGGGCGGTACTCGGCATCGCCGCTATTCTCGCGGCCTTCGCCTGGGGACCTGTGCTGGGCAGACTGAAGGGCGGCTGGGGAACAACCGCGACCGTCGGCGTAGTTACGCTCGGAGCAGCCATGCCACTTATTTACGGCGGGATCGCCGGCGCCTTTCTATCGGCGATCCTGTTCGGTGGATCCTTTCTCGCGGTAGTCGCTGCAGTGAGTTCTTTCGGGCGCCGTGTCGCACCGCCGCATGCCTGGACGGCCGTAATCGGGGCGCTGACCGTGGCGTTCGGGATCGGTCAAAGCATCGGTCCCGTGCTGAGCGGCATGCTATCGGACGGCTCGGGAGGGGTGGCTACAGGGCTCTGGGTATCTGTTGCCATTCTGGCGGTAGCGTGCGTCGTCGCCGCAACCCAGCCGGAACCGAGAGAGCGGTCATAACCGAACGGAAAGCCGAATCAAACCGGCCTGATACCTTGGAAAATACGCGCCACACGCGAATAGCCCATAGTGAATGGCTCCTGGACGAGGTGGTAGTGCAAGGTTCGTGGATTCAGCCGCCGCCAACCGAGGAGCAGACCAGGCTGGCCGATGCGCAACGCGTTGAGGGCTGCCTGGTCGGCAATGGCGAGCGCAGCGGCATGTCGATGTGGTGACGCTGGCGCCGAATCTGTATACGCAGGGCGTTGGACCTATGCGGGCTCTCTCCGACATCACTACCGTGGCGCGCGTGGCGAGGAATACACCGGCCTGCCCCATCCACGCACGCCATCCGTATGTGGACGATTTGGCGTTCACGACGTTCTTTGGCTCACACCAAGACGTCATCGCCAAGGGCTTTGCCTGCAGCGGTCCGATGCGCCCTGGCGTGTTCCCTACTTGCCCATCGACCCGAAGGATTTGGACTGCACGACAACATCGTGCGTGCGAACCGGTCGTTCAAAGCGACCGGGTACAGATTAAGGACAATTTAAATTGAATCCGATCGTGGTGTCGCCGTAACTACAGTTGATTACTCAGACCTCGCACGAACGCCAAGAATTCTTGGATCGTTGATGATCTGTGCCGGTTATGGGAGTAAACCGCATAGAGCGGCGGACCATATGAAACGTACTCCTCCAACACCGTCACCAGAGTGCCGTTCTCAATAGCAGCCTTGACCATGAATCGCGGCAGTTGCGCGATCCCGCTCCCGGAGACGGCCGCGTCGAGTAACACCGGCCCGTGACCCGAACACAGTGGCCCCTGCGGCTCGATCTCGTATCGCTGCCCTTCCCGCTCAAATGTCCATCGTCGCAGGGTACCGTCTCGTGCCCGCAGATACCCTAAGCAGGCATGATCGGCCAATTGCTGCGGATGCGTCGGCGTGCCTCGGGCATGCAAATATCCTGGAGCCGCAACGGCGAGAAAAGGCATTTGTCCGATCAGATGCGCAACCAGGCGCGAATCCGGCGGTTCGCCTAAGCGAATCGCTATATCGAAGCGCTCCTCGACCAGATCGGGAATCCGATCGGTCAGCATCAGATCGACCTTGACCTCGGGGAACTGCCGCAGCCATTCACCCAACGACTTGGACAGGATGAACTCGCCGAAAGCGACTGGTGCGCTCACTCTCAGCGTTCCCCGCGGCTCTCCTCGAAGACTCGAAACCAACGTGCGCGCCGCTGCCGCCCTGTCCACCAGGTCTTTGCTCTGCGCATAGAACTCGGCGCCCTCCGGGCTCAACGTCACTGCACGCGGCGAGCGTTGAAATAAGCGTACGCCTAAATCACGCTCGAGACGCGTCATCGCCTTACTGACGGCAGATGGCGTTAGCCCCAGAACTCTGCCCGCGGCAGTGAACGAGCCCGCCTCGGCACAGCACACGAAAGCGTTCAGTCCGGTCAAAGGATCGTTATCCGAGCGGGCCATTTTGAACTCAATTCACAATAAAGATGGCGTAAACCCTATCACACACTAAACTAAGCTCGGACCTAGACTACCGGCTCCGACCAATCCTGAATCAAATTCAATTTTAGGAGCAAATATGTCTTCCATCGACAGTCTGCAACCACGTTCTGGACGCGCGGCACTTCTCATGATCGAATTCGTCAATGAATGGCTGGCCGATGACGGAAAGTTACGCTTTCTCATGGCTGACAATACAGCCGCATTGGACAGCTCTCTGTCCGCTGCGTGGCGGGTACTACACTCAGCCAGATCAAGTGCATTGCCCGTGTTTCATGCAACTCTCAAGTTTTCTCCAGACTACCGGGAACTAGGTACATGCGACTTCGGTTTACGCGGGGCTATCCGGCGCGGCGGTAGATTCAAAGCCACCGACGGAGGCTGTCAATTTCATCCTGACTTTACGCCCGCCTCTGGCGAGTTCGTGATTGAAGGGCGCAGTGGCGCCAGCGCCTTCGCCAACTCGAATTTGGACGGCTTGATGAGGGCCAACGGCATCACGCGCCTTTTCCTCGCCGGCTACGCCACGCACGTGTGTGTTGAATCAACGCTGCGGGCGGCTCACGACATGGGCTATGAACCCGTAGTCATCATTGATGCGACGGCGGCCTTCAGTGCAGCGCAACAGGACTATTTCATCGAGCATGTGGTACATCATTTCGGTCATCTGATATCGAGCGATACATTCGTCAATCTGGAAAACCGGAAAACCGGCTGAATGAAACTAGCGGCCGTCATAAATCGCCGCCTGAATCGCCAACGTTTCTTTAGAAGCAATCGAGCCAGCCTTTGTTTCTACATGTGACGACTACATAGAAGAAGCCGCTCAAATAACCACATCACAGAAGCGGTGATCGGCTACTTCTGGGCCGACTATCGCCACACAAGAACCCGTGCCAGTGACCGGCATTAGCCAGCAGTTTCCTTGACCTCGGTTCTCCGCACAACAACGCCTCATCACCAGTCTCAGCCCGTCAACAGTACAGCCCGCGCAAGACGATGCAGAAGCTCGCGTTGAGCCGTCTTGAACGCCTCCCGCTGATCCTCCGGAACGAGCATTCTCGCCAGTTGCGGCATGGTCGAAGGCCAGGCGGCGAGGCCGATCAGCGTCATCATTGCAGCCGCACTTTCAGCTTCTGTCTCGATTCTAAAAGCCCCCATTAAGGCACGCACGCGCTCCTGATAATGTTCTCGGCGTCTTTCTGCGTCAGGCACGGAATCCGAGCTGACCTGTAGTGCCTCCCACAACATCAAGCGGAGCAAGTCGGGAGACCGCACGTGGTTCTGGTGCAACCGCTCGACGATATCGTCGGCAGAAGCTCCCCACTCCCCTATCGTTTCGGCATGCGTGGCGAGCGTGTCGCTCATGACGGCCTCGAACAATCCATCTTTCGAGCCGTAATTTGCGTAGATCCGCTCCTTATTCATGCCCGACGCCTCTGCGATTCGGTTGACCCTGGCGCCGGCCAGACCGAACTCCGAAAATTCCGCTCTCGCCGCTTCGAGAATTTTGCGTCTTGTCGCATCCGCATCGCGCATAACTATCTCCCACTTGCCAACCAAACAGTTGGATGTATACCATCAACCGGACCCAACTATATGGTTGGAAAGGAGCGTACGCAATGCCGGAAACCCATTCCCGATCGACACGCGCAGAAATCCTCTTACTGACTCTCGCCCCAATTCTTGTCGTTGGGCAAATGTATGTCGTCATCCCCTTGTTCGTTTCGATGGGGATGAATTTCGGGCGTCCCGCTGCAGATCTTGTCGTCACCTCTAGCGCCTTTGGCATCCCCTATGCTTTCGCCGGCCTGATCGCTGGTCCACTCGCCGATGCATGGGGAGCGAAAAAGGTGATCGTCCTGTCCCTGTGCGCGACCGCATTTAGCACGCTGACGGTTGCATTCTCACCCAGTTATACCGGCTTGGTCGTAATGCGCGGGCTTCAGGGGATAACCGCCGGTTTTCTCTCAGCACCGGTATTCGCCTATATCGCGCGCGATTTGGAGGAGGATGTACGCGCCCTCGCGACCACCGCTGTCATGGCTGCTGCGTTGTCGTCGGCGATACTGATGCAACTGTACGGGCAGATCGTTGACGGGTTCTTTGGATGGCGATTCGTTTTTCTGAGCCTCGTACCCATGATTCTGTTCTCGGTATCCGCGGCCAACCGGCTGCTTGTGCGGTCCGCAACGAATGTCGACAGGCGCATCTTCAAAGCCGTTTTGACATTGCCTGGATTGCTTCGGCGGTGGCACCTGCTCGCCCTCTACGCCGCCGCCTTGACCCTGCTCGGCGGGTTCGTGGCGGTTTGGTCGGGGATCGCTCTTTACGGGCCTGAATATCTGCGGTCAGACCCAGCGCGGTTGTTCCTGCTGCGTGCCTCCGCGCTTCCGGTCATGGTGGCTATCCCATTCGTGGCCCTTCGATTAAGAAATCTTTCACCGCTCGTACGCATCGTCTCGGGGCTCGGCGTGGCAGCACTGTCACTCGGTGCAAGTGCATTCGCTACTAACAACGTGTTGGGATTCGCTTCGGGGCTGTCCGTCTGCGTAGCAGGCATCCTGATCGCGGCACCCGCGATCGTACAGGGCGTCATGCAAGCAGCTTCCGACGCGAGCGGCGCCGCCGTGTCTCTCTATACCTTCTCTATTTTCCTGGGGGCCAGTCTCGGCCCACAGTTCGCTGTCGTACTCGAACCCACCGGAATCGTTGGTCTGCTGCTGGGGACTGCGGTACTGTTCATGGCGGGGGCAATCTTCGGCGCGATGGGCGCCACGGGCACGAAAGCAGGACACCAATGATGCATTAGTGCCGATGGAGGAAAGCATGGGGACAGGTCTCGCTTTGTTGCATCGAGCCAGGATATTGGCGGCAGAATTCTCGCGTGTCGAAGCGAGGGTGACGTTGATCCCATATCCAACTGACATGCCGGGGCGGGTAGCTACGGAGTCCGGTTAATCATCGCACTGTGTTTCAGCATCCAGTCGGCAAGGGAATCCAGAGTCGGTTTCAACGTGCGACCAAGATCGGTGATCTCGTATTCGACACGCGGCGGCATTTCAGGGTAGACGGTCCGTATCACCAAGCCCTGTTTTTCGAACAGGCGTAAATGCCGGGTCAGTTCCTTTTGCGTAATGGGATGGGCCGCACGCTGAAGGGTGCCAAAGCGCATTGGCTCACCTTCGACAATCAGGCGATAGAGAATGGGAATTGCCCATTTGCCCGAGATGAGATTGACGAACTCAACCATTGGGCAGTGTTTGGGGACTGAGGCCTTATCTTCTCGATCTTTCGACATGCGTTTATTTGGTATCAAAAAGGTGCCTACTATACAAAGGGTACTAATGATCTGACAATCGCCTTCCCTAAGTGCATACCTGAAGGAGAAGCGGCATGGGGCGATTGGATGGCAAGTATGCGTTGATCACTGGCGGGACGAGTGGGATCGGTTTGGAGACGGCGCGTCAATTTTTGGCGGAAGGCGCAACGGTGGCTATCACAGGCCGCTCTACGGAAAGACTGGAGACTGCTGGACGTGAACTGAAAGGCAGCGTGCTGACTCTGCAGAGCAAATCCGGTGACGTTGTCGCGCAGGAAGCCTTGGCCGCCCGTCTGAGCGGAAGCTGGCCCCGATTGGATGTGCTTTTCATCAATGCCGGCGATGTGACGCACCGGCCAGTGGCGGATTGGGACGAGGCAACGTTCGATGCGTTGATGGCGGTGAATCTCAAGGGGCCGTTCTTTCTGATTCGCGCACTCTTGTCGCTGTTTCCTGAAGGAGCCTCGATCATCTTGTGTGGATCGGTTTCCGCCCATATCGGTCTGCCGCAGTCGAGCGTCTATGCGGCGAGCAAGGCGGGATTGCTTTCGCTTGCCCGAACCCTATCCGGAGAACTCAAGGAGCGGGGGATCCGCGTCAATGGCTTGAGCCCGGGACCTACTGAGACGCCGGCGCTCGGCAAGCTCGGTTTGGAGCGGGAGGCAGAAGCCGCGCTAAAAGCCGAGATTCGTCAATTGGTGCCGATTGGGCGGATGGGAACACCGACAGAACTCGCCAAAGCAGCCGTATTCCTTGCGTCCAACGAGTCGAGTTTCGTCGTGGGTACGGAGCTTCTGGTGGACGGTGGGGTCGGGAGCTTATGAGCCTATGTTACGTTGGCGTGTGAGTCGCCGTTTTTGTGCTCACGGCAAACCAAGACATGAGCGGACCAAGTGGTTTGTCATTCCGGCGCTGTTCCTGATCACGATCAGCATCATCGTGACGCAGCGTTCGAAGGCCGCTCGTATTTAAGCCTTGTGTGAGAGTCGAACAACATCGTTTTCATATCACCCGACCTGTAATGCTGATGACACGGTGTGCGTAAGTTATGGCTACTGCGACGGTAGAACTGCTCATAATCGATCAAGCGTGTTCATATGGCATAGATAGAGTCTACGGGAACCGCCCCAAACAATTCCAAGATTCAGTTCCTGGCCGGTTCCGCGGAAAGTAGCAGCGCCGCACCGATCAACGCAGAACCGGTCACTCTGTTCAGACGCATCACCGCACGTGGATTGGAAGTCATCTTGCGCAACCGCGACGCCAGGCTGCTATAGCCGGTCATTACCAGCATGTCCACCGCCAGCAAGGTACAACCGATTATCAGCAGCTGTGGCAAATGCGACTGCGCGGGATCTATGAACTGCGGCAACAGCGCGACCAGAAATACGGTCGCCTTCGGGTTGGTCAGATTCACCAGCACCGACTGCAGGAATGCCCGGCGTGGCTTGAACTCCACCGCTCCCGCATGCAGGGACATAGTGCCGCCCGCTCGCCAGCGGCCAATGCCTAACCAGATTAGATAAGCGACACCAAACCATTTGATGATATGAAATAACGTGTCGGATGTTGCGATCACGCTACCAAGTCCCACGCCCACGACCAGGATTTGTAGCGCAAATCCGACCTGCAAACCCAGTACCGCAAACACCGCGTTGCGCATGCCGTGATTCAAGCCATAACTCATCGAGGTAATCGCGCCGGCTCCCGGCGATAAGCTGATGAGCAAGGCGGTGGCCAGAAATGCGAGCCAAAGATTGAATGCCATGATGCGGTTCCCAAAGACGAAGTGAGGATTCAGGGCGAGCTGCTGAACTGTATCGAGACCAAGCCGGATCGGGGCTATGGATTTGTGATCGTAAGTTAAAAGCCTGCAGCGCCGTCAGCGTCATTTATCTGTCAATCAGCGATAGTCCGGCGACCGCTATGGAGCAGACAATTACTACGATCAATGCCGTTTGCATGCCCAGAGCCGAGCCGAGCAGCGGACCCAAAAAGCTGGCGAAAGCCAATGTGCCGAAGAGCAGGCCGAAAACGGAGTCGGCGTGCCCTTGTTCGACGACGTGCGCTGCCAGTGCGGGGAGTTTTCCTGCCAAACCACCGTAAGACAGCCCGACGAGCAGCGCATAGCTGGCCAGCAGAGTGGGATTCGGAAATTGCAGTGCGCAAAGCAACAGCAGAGCCGCGCAGGCATTCAACGCTAGCACGGCATCGCGGCTGAAGCGGGCGCTCCGCCAGTCCGCCAGCAGACCGAAACCGAAACGACCGACTCCGTTGCCGAATGCCATCATGGCGACGACAATGACGGCAAAACCGCGACCGAGTCCGTTCGCATGCACAAACTGACCGATGACGGCGAAAGACAAAGCACCCAGCGGCGCGGCCAACAGTACGCCACCAACGGCCAAAGCCAGTTTGCGGTGACGAAGTAGATGTGTGAGCGGAATGTGTGCGGATGCGCGTTTGCGCGGTGTCGGCCGCACATAGGGCAGACCGAACCAGACGATCCAGCCGAGTGTCGCATAGATGACGAGCAAGACGGCAAGAGCGACTCGCCAGCCCAGGTGGGCGTTGAGCGTGTCGAAGATTGGAGCGCTGACGATGGATGACAAACCGTACAGCGCCAGCAAAGCGCCGCCCAAGGCGCCGCGTCGCGCAGGATAGAGATCGCCGACAAAGGCTATACATGCAGCGGTCGAGAATCCCGCGCCGATGCCCAGCGCAAGAACGCTGTAGCCAAGCAAAAACGGCAAAGGCGCTGCCCAACCGATGCCAATCGCTCCACCTAGTGTGAAGAGAACAAGTGCATAAGCCAGCATCGTTTTTGGCGCTATACGTCCGAGCAGTCGCCCAGCGAGCATGACGGACGGGAAAAGCGCCAGCGGGGTTAGCGAGAAGGCAAGATTTAGCGTCGAATGTGTCCAGCCGGCCTGAATATGGATCGCCGGGGCGATGGCGCTCCAGGAATAGATCAGACCGAAGATAAACTGAAAAGGCATGAGGAGCGCCAGTGGTCGCCACGCGAATGTATTTCCAGTTTGTTGGTCTACTGAGGTGCTGTACACACGCTGCTCCTGAACTATGGCGTTATACGATGCCGATAGCGTAAACGGGCCGACAGTGACGGATTTGTCTCAGGCTGTAGCGTCTTCTTGCGTGTGGGTGAACTCGGTGAGAGTTGTCGCATCCAAACCGGAATAAGAGATCTGCAGCGATTGGTGGGGAGACCATGACATACGGATTGAACGGATTGCCGGGCACGCCCAACGCAGAACGCCTACCGATGGCAGCGAGAATGGCGCATTGGGAACGTCTTCTGGAGCGAACCTTTCTGCCCGGGCGGGTGCGCGGCGATCTGCAGGGGCAGATCGATCGCATCTTCCATCTTGAACGGATGCTCGTCGCCGAGTTATCGCTAGCGCCGCAGTCGATCGAGCACACCATGGGACACCTGCTGGCGTTCTCCGGCAAGAAGCAGACTACGGTGGTCGCGCATGTGGTGCTCGACGGCGCCGGCTTCGTCGAGCAGAACGGAACGCGGATTCCATTCACGACCGGGGATGTGACGTTTAGAAGCTTTTCTTCTCCCTCTGTCGTCGCGTTCACCGAACCAACACGGATTTATTCGATTCAACTGCCGGCCGAAGCCGTGGGATTGTCGCATCGGTCGGCTTACGCCTCCTCTGGGGCGATACCGAAGGTTGTTGGTGGTACGGGACCGAGTGCTCAGGCTGCACGACAGTTATTGCGCGGTTTGGCCGCGGACGCAACTTCGGCGCCGGAGCGCCTTTGTGCGCTGACGGCGGTGCCGTGGCTGATCGCTGGCGCTTACTACAGTGAGACCGGTCCGGATGACATGCTGCGCATGCCCAATCCTTCGCGCTGGCAGAGTACCTTGTCGTATATCGAACGACACCTGTTCGATCCTGACGCACTCTCTCCATCGACGTGCGCGGCAAGTGTTGGCATATCCACAGGCTATCTGCACAAACTGTTCTCGCAGCGTGGCTTGCGGTTCACTCAGCTGGTGTTGGACCGACGACTGGACGCGGCGCGCACGCTGTTGACCGATCCTGCTTATAGGACGCAACCGATAGCTTCCATCGCCTATCAATGCGGTTTTTCCAGCGCCGCGCATTTCAGCCGTGCGTTCAGCCGGCGTTTCGCTATGACGCCGAAGCAGTGCCGGAGCGGTTTGTTAGCGTAGACCATTGTTTCTTGCCGACGAGGTTGGGATTGTTGCGAGTAGTTACGCTGCTTCAGCCAAGTGTGCATCGCCACAGATAGTAGTACTTCGTCAAATCACCAGGGCAGTACGATCAGCCTTGGGTTCAAAGTAGATCCGCTGATTCAAGTACAGAACCCCATGCCTGTGTTTGCCATGGCTCCCATAAACACACCTCTTATTGACATAAATAATATCAACATAGTTAAATCATTTATGTCATCATGATTTTGCAGTCGACGATATCGATACGGGTTACTGTGAGTGGAGTGGACCAAGGAAGATGCCGATGAGATTGAGCCTCGATAATGCGCCGCGTATCGCAAGCGAAAACATCGATGCCGTACTCGACAGCTTGATCCACATCGCAGATTTGCTCGGTGGTTCGCTCGGCGCCCGTTATGAAATCGCCGTTCACGACCTACGTCGTGAGGAAGACTCCGTGGTGCATGTGGTCAATGGCCATGTCACCCAGCGCCAAGTCGGTCAAGGTATCCGCGATCTGCTCGGGGTGCTCAACGCGCCTGAGTTTGAGAATGGTGCGCTGCTCAATTACCAAGCGCCGGCATCGAGCCAAGACCGTACCATCCGCGCGTCCACTCAGGTGTATTTCGACGAATCCGACCAGCCTGTGCTGGCGCTGTGCATGAACGTGGACGTGACTGATCTGATTCATGCGCGGGACACGCTCTCGTCACTGGCCTTTCCCGATGCGGGCGGCGGTATGCGTCAACTCGTGCCGGGCGGCGGGGCGCGGGATATCGGCGCCGTACTCGACATGATGATCGACGAGGCGATCGAAGCCACCGGCAATCCGGTCGAAGCGATGACGAAAACGGACAAGCAGGCCGTGGTCCGCATGCTGGACCTGCGCGGCGCCTTCCATGTCAGACATGCCCATACGCATGTCGCCAAGGCCTTGAGGATCTCGAAGGAAAGCGTCTTTCGCTATCTGCAACAGGTCAAAGGCGATCCACCCGAAGCATTGTAGAGAAAGGACGTGCCCATGCTTGATCTCCCAACTTACGGCGATGTCGTGGCCGCTGCCCAGCGGCTTCAAGGTCACGCGCATCGCACGCCTGTGATGACATCGCGCACGATGAACGAAGAACTCGATGCCGAGGTGTTCTTCAAATGCGAAAACCTCCAACGTACGGGCGCCTTCAAATTTCGCGGCGCCTTCAATGCGCTGTCGAGACTCGATATACAACAGAAGCGCTCCGGCGTCGTCACCTACTCGTCGGGTAATCACGCGCAGGCGATCGCTTTGTCCGCCGCTTTACTCGGCATTCCCGCCACCATCGTCATGCCGCACGACGCGCCGGCGGCGAAGATCACTTCGACCCGCAGCTACGGCGGCAACGTGGTTCATTACGATCGCTATACCGAAGACCGTGAACAGATCGGACGCGACCTTGCCGAAAAGCATAGCCTGACTCTGATTCCGCCTTACGATCATCCTGACGTGATCGCCGGACAGGGGACGGTCGCGAAAGAGTTGTTTGAAGAGGTCGGTGAACTCGATGCGTTATTCGTCAGCCTGGGCGGTGGGGGATTGCTTTCAGGCTCGGCACTCACGACGCGTGCATTGTCGCCTCACTGCGCTGTTTATGGCGTCGAGCCAGAAGCAGGCAACGACGGTCAACATTCGTTCCGATCGGGCGCCATCGTGCATATCGACACGCCGAAAACCATCGCCGACGGCGCGCAGACGCAGCACCTCGGCGCCTACACCTTCGAAATCATCCGGCGCGACGTGGACGACATTCTGACGGTGACCGATGCACAACTCGCCGCTTGCATGGGTTTTTTCGCCAGACGCATGAAACTGCTGGTCGAGCCGGCTGGCTGTCTGGGCCTCGCGGCCGCGCGCGTCACGAAGGCATCGCTACGGGGGAAACGTATCGGCGTGATCGTCAGCGGCGGCAACGTTGATCTCGAACGCTTCTGTTCGTTGGTGTAAGTGACATGAGCATGGGTTTGCAAACAGGCGCGCAATCACAGCGCATCGGAGACGGTACAAAAAGGGATATTGGAGGCATTGAATCATTGGTATTCGTGAAGTGACACGACTTCGTTGATGATGGCCGAGGAAGGAAGCGTTGTCGGATTCCCCAGCTGGGGGAGGCATCTTCGGTATGCTCGGAGACGCATTCCCTGTCGAATTATGAATCAGCGCGAATTTCGTGTGAACGCAGGCAGCGT
>NZ_JARRQY010000054.1:0-32408 GCF_037381185.1 Acidihalobacter sp. | reverse complement strand
GAAACATCGAACGAACCGACAACGGCCGAGTGCTCGCTCTGCACCTCGGTCTTGCCCTTGCCCTGGCGCAGGTCCTCGATCGCCCGCTGGGCCTGTCGTCCGAATACCTTGCTCACACCATCCAGGCGAATTCTGGTTGATGCTTCCTCTGTAGCTAGTGTGTCCTGCGAAGTTTGAACCCGTGTCTGATCAAGCATCTTTATTGGCCTGCTTTATCGAATCGTGGTTGAAATCGCCGTCGGCAGCGTTGTGAAGATGTCGGGCGACAGTGCATTGGCGAGGCTCCTTCCTGCCGTAGGAAGCAGACGGTGCTGCTTCCGATCGGGAACGACGCAGTGGTTGCGTTCCCGCTTTTGTAATTGTCAAAGTTTCAGTTTCGGACTCCGTTATCTTCCCGTCAGTTCCGTGTCGGGATCGATCTTGGTTCTCTGGTTCTCTGCAAAGGGACTGGTCCGCCAGATTCCTGTCCTGGCAGGCTGTTGTTGTCGCTCAGGCGAGTGCGAGAGAAGGAAGAATCGGGCGAAAACGCGCAGTTTACGGGGTGTAAATGAGCACAAGAGCCCGATTCTGACGCGCCATCGCGCCGCATGAGTAGAATTTCAACAGCCTGCTAGCGAATGACGCCCTCGGCAAGCAGCAGTTCCATCAGTGCTTCGGCTTTCTCCCGGTCGGAGCCATCGCGGATGACTGTTCCGCCCTGGCTCTTGGATTTCGCAGTGGCCGCCTTGAAGCGGTCGGCGGCCGATTTGGCCTTGACGACGTTGAGGCGCTTGGGGCGTGGCTTGGCTGGCGCTTCCTCCCAGTCCGCCCGGAGCGCATCGACGGGAACGTCGGCGTCGGAGGTATCAAGTTGGGCGCGCATCGAGCGGCCGTAGGCAAACTGTCGCGGTGCTGCCGCGGCGGCATCGACGGTGGCGACGAAGGGCAGGGGTACGCGCAGCGCACGGCGCTGTCCTCTGGGCAGCGCCTGGAGTACCTCGGCGGCGGAGTCGTCCACGCGGCGTATCTCGGCGATGTGCGGAACAAGCGGCAGGCCGAGACGCTCGGCGAGCAGGTAGGGCAGCATGCCGGAGGCCTCGCCGCGCTCGGCACGGACGCCGGCGAGAATGATGTCGGCGGGCTGTTCGCGAAAACGGGCCTCGAGCGCCGGCACGGCATCGTCGCCGCTGTTTGCCCGCAGTACGTCGAGTCGCCGGGCGCCCATACCCAGGTAGCGGCGCAGGGTGTCTTCGTCGTCGCCTCCGACATGGAGCAGGCGAACCGCATCGCCCGCCAGTTTCAGGCCCAGTTCCACTGCACGCGCGTCCTGCGCGGCGCAGCGGAGGCGGCCCGACGCCGGGTGCAGGCCGACGGAGAGCAGGGCGGCAACGCGTACATTGCGTTCAGGCGACATCGCGATCCTCCTTGGCCGTTGCCGACTGTTCGCGGCGGGCCTGTGCGATCTGCAGCAGTTCGGCCAGCACGCCCTGGCTGTCGCCGATGATGCTCAGGTCGGCGCGGTTGATCATGTCGCAGTTGTCGTCGAGATTGATGCACACGACCTTGTCGCAGCGCGTGATGCCCTGCAGATGCTGAATGGCGCCGGAGATGCCGACCGCGACGTAGACCCGCGCGCTGACGTAGGTGCCGGTCGCGCCGACCTGGCGCGTGCGGGGCATATGTCCGTCGTCGACCGCTACGCGGCTGGCGCCTTCGGAGGCGCCGAGCGCGCCGGCCACCGCGTGGAACTGGTCCCAGTCGCGTACGCCGTTGCCCGCGGAAAGAATGAATTCGGCCTCGTCCAGCGCGATCTGGGCCGGGTCCACCTCGACCTGCCCCAGGTCTTCGATCACTGGGGCGGATTCGGGGATGGCTTCCAGCTCGATGGGGCTGGCCTCGTGGCGGGTTTCGTCGACGGGCAGGGCGCACTCCTCGGCCAGCAGCAGCACGCGCGGCGTGGGCCTGTGCCAGTCCGTGCGCCCGCTGCCGCCGCGGCAGGTGGCGGTTTCGGCATTCACCTGCCAGGCATGTGCGGCGGGGCGTTCGCCCAGTCGGGCGGACAGGCGGGACCCCAGGTCGGCGCCACCGTGGATGCTGTCAGGGAACAGCCAGTAACGGGGCTGGAGCTGGGTCTCCACCGCCTGCAGCGCGGCCAGTTTGAGTTCGGGGCAATATCCGCTCAGGGCGTGTCCGTGCACCTCGGGCAAGTGGATGAGGCGATCGGCTCCCGCGGTGTCGAACGGTGCATCGCGCAGCTCGCCGAGCGCCACGGCGACGACGGCGCCCCGGCCACCTGCTGCCTCGACCAGGCGGTGCGCCAGTCCGAATAGGTCGCGATCATGGTCGCTCAGGCGGCCGGCGGTCAGATCGGGTACCACGGTGACGTAGAAATCGGGGTGTTCGATCCGGTGCAGCGGCAGGGCGGTCGGTTCGGCGCCGGCGCTGCGTGCGTGAGTTCCCGCTGCGGAGCCGCCGGCACCGCCGTAGGCGCCGGCGCTGCGATCGATGCGCTTGATGCCGTTGGGGCCCATGAAGCCGACCGCGTGCGGATTCTTGCGCAGCAGGCCGCTGGGGCCGCGAACCGGGCCCTGCGCGGCAGCGTACTGCGCATGTTGCGGATGCATCCGGTTGCGGCGAATCCACTCGGCACGGGGGTCGCGGCGCGGGAGATCGCTCATGTTCCGGTCTCCTCGATCAGCGCTTCGGCCACGAGTTCGGCCACGAGTTCGGCCAGGTCCTTGATCTGCGGGCGAGGTTCGACCACGCCTTCGAGCATGGCCGTGCATTGCTGGCAGCCGACGGCGACGGTTTCGGCGCCCACGGCGCGGGCGTCGTCCATGCGCATGTCGGCGATGCGCCGTTCGCCGGGGATGTCGGTGATTGGGGCGCCGCCCCCGCCGCCGCAGCAGCGCGAACGGTAGCCGGAACGATCCATTTCGCTGATCTGGATGCCGAGGGCGCCGAGCAGGGCGCGCGGCGACTCGTAGCCGCCGTTGTAGCGGCCGAGGTAGCAGGGATCGTGATAGGTGACGGTGCCGCCTTTGTACGCGTCCAGCCGCAGGCGGCCGTGGCCGATCAGCTCGTCGATGAAGCTGCTGTGATGCAGCACATCGTAGTGCCCGCCGAAGTCGCCGTATTCGTTCTTCAGCACGTGGAAGGCGTGCGGATCGGTGGTGACGATGCGCCGGAAGCGGTAGCGGTTCAGCACCGAGACGTTGTGGCGGGCGAGTCGCTGGAAGGTGGCGTCGTCGCCCAGGCGGCGCGCCGCGTCGCCGCAGTCGCATTCCTCATTGCCGAGCACGGCGAAGTCGACGCCAGCCGTTTTCATGATTTTCACGAAGGCGCGCAGAATGCGCTGGCTGCGCATGTCGAAGCAGCCGTCTCCGACCCAGAACAGCACCTCGGTGTCGCCGACGTCGGCCATGCGCGGCAGATCGAGATCCACTGCCCAGTTGGCGCGGGTGGACGGATCGAAGCCGCCCGGGTTGTCGGTGGCCGCCAGATTGTCCAGAACTTCGGCGCCCTTGCCCGGCGTCGCGCCGCGCTCCAGGGTGAGATGGCGGCGCATGTCGACGATGGCGTCGACGTGCTCGATCATCATCGGGCATTCCTCGACGCAGGCACGGCAGGTGGTGCAGGACCACAGCGTGTCGGCACCGACCAGACCGTCGGTGATCGCCTGCGCCGGGCCGCCCGCCGCGTGGCCGGGTTCGATGCCGGGGTAGGGGCTGCCGGCGTAGGCGCGGTCGGTGCCGCCGGCCAGGCCGACCACCATGTCCTGGATCAGCTTCTTGGGGTTGAGCGGCTGGCCGGCGGCGAAGGCCGGGCACATGGCTTCGCAGCGTCCGCACTGTACGCAGGCGTCGAAGCCGAGCAGCTGATTCCATTTGAAGTCGACGGGTTTGTTGACGCCCAGCGACTCCTGCGTGAGATCGGCCGGCTTGAGGCCGGTCGAGCGGCCGCCGGCGAAGCGTTCCGGCCGAGGGTGGAAGGCGAGGTGCAGCGTGCCGGCGAACGCGTGTTTCATCGGTCCGCCCCAGCCCATGCCGAAGAGCGTTTCGGCAAGGCCCGCCGCCACGCCGACGAGCAGGATGAAGCCCAGCACCCAGCCGCCGGTCGCGGCGGGCAGCAGGCCGGAGGCCAGCAGCGTCAGCACGAAGAAGGACGCGGCAAAGGCCAGCAGCGTTTTCGGCAGCCGCATCCAGGGTCCTCGCGATAGCCGCGAAGGTGGATTGTTGCGGCGCAGGAAGACGAACAGGGCGCCGACGAACATCAGCACCGTCGAGGCCAGCAGCGGGATCTGCAGCCAGCGGGTGTGCAGTCCGAACAGGTAGGTCGGCAGGATCAGCAGCATGGACAGCACGAAGCCGCCGGCGGCCGCGACGTGGGTGCGGGACATGTAGCTGTCCCGGCTGACCACGTGATGCAGGTCGACCAGGTAGCGCCGCGGCATGCGCAGCAGACCGCCGACAAGGTCTACCGGGGCCGGGCGGCCCTGGCGCCACAGGCGGGAGCGGCGTACGCCGCCTGCCGCGAGCAGCACGAGCGCCACGAGAATCAGCAGCGACAGGGCCCAGGCGGGAATCATGGCTGGCGTCTCACGTCGACCGACACGGCGCTGGGACTCACAGATCCTTGCACAGGCGCAAGGCGTCGTAGATCGCCGCGTGGATGTTGCGCTGCGAAACGCAGTCGCCCAGCCGCCACAGGATCATGCCGTCGCCGGCCTGATCGAGCGCGGGCTGTGCCCGGCAGGCGAACAGGGCTTCGACGTCGATCTGCCCGTGGTTGGCCGATGCGGGCTTCAACTCGTAGTACAGCTCCTCGTTCGGGCGGGTGCCGTTTTCGATCACGACCTGATCCACCACGCGTTCTTCCTGCTGCCCGGTGTATTCGTTCTCCAGCACCGCCACCTTCTTGTCGCCTTCGGCGTAGACCTTGTGCAGCGCCAGGTCGGAGGTCATGATCACCTCGCGTTCGTACAGGCTGCGGTAATAGGTGGGGAAGGTGGTGCCGCCGATGCCGACGCCCGGCTTGATGTCGTCGGTGACCAGTTCGACCTGAGCGCCCTTGGATGCGAGATAGTCGGCGGTGGACATGCCGCTGAATTCACAGATGGTGTCGTACACCAGCACGTTCCTGCCCGGTTCGACGCGGCCGCTGAGGATGTCCCAAGAGGCGACCGAAAGGCCTTCGTCGTAGCCCCATTCCGGGACCTGATCCATGAACGGCCGGCCGCCGGTGGCCAGAATGCAGACGTCGGGCTGCAGCTCGCGCACCGTGGCTGCGTCGGCCTCGGTGCCCAGACGCAGGTCCACGCCCAGGCGCGCCAGCTCCAGCGCGAACCAGCGAGTGATGCCGGCGATCTGGTCGCGCTGCGGGGCCTGGGCGGCCAGCGTGATCTGCCCGCCGAGCGCGTCGGCCTTTTCGATCAGGGTGACCTGGTGGCCGCGTTCGGCGGCGACGCGCGTCGCCTCCATGCCGCCGGGGCCTCCGCCGACCACCAGTACCTTGCGTACCGGGCCCTGGGTCTTTTCGATCACGTGGGGCAGGCCCATGTACTCGCGCGAGGTCGCGGCGTTCTGGATGCAGAGCACGTCCAGGCCCTGGTACTGGCGGTCGATGCAGTAGTTGGCGCCCACGCACTGACGGATCTGGTCGACTTGGTTGAGCTTGATCTTGGCGACGAAGTGCGGATCGGCGATGTGCGCGCGGGTCATGCCCACGAAGTCCACGTAGCCCGCCTCGAGGATGCGCTCGGCCTGGTTGGGGTCCTTGATGTTCTGGGCGTGGATGACCGGTACGTCGACCACTTCCTTGATGCCGGCGGCCAGATGCAGGAACGGCTCCGGCGGATAGGACATGTTGGGGATGACGTTGGCCAGGGTGTTGTGCGTGTCGCAGCCCGAGCCGACCACGCCGAAGAAATCCAGCAGGCCGGTGTCGTTGTAGTACTTGGCGATCTCGCGCATGTCCTCGTGGGTCAGCCCGTCGGGATGGAACTCGTCCCCGACGATGCGCATGCCCACGGCGAAGTCGCGGCCCACTTCCTCGCGCACCGCCTTGAGCACTTCCATGCCGAAACGCATGCGGTTCTCGAAGCTGCCGCCCCATTCGTCGGTGCGCTTGTTCACCCGCGGCGACCAGAACTGGTCGATCAGGTGCTGGTGCACGGCGGAAAGCTCCACACCGTCGAGACCGCCTTCCTTGGCGCGGCGGGCGGCCTGGACGAAGTCGGCGATGACGCGCCGGATCTCCTCTTCCTCGATGGTCTTGCAGGTGGCGCGGTGCACCGGTTCGCGGATGCCGGAGGGGGACATCAGATTGGGCCAGTTCTCGCCGTCCCAACGCGAGCGGCGACCCATGTGGGTGATCTGGATCATGATCTTGCCGCCGTGCTTGTGCACGGCATCGGCGAGATTCTGAAAGTGCGGGATGATGCCGTCGGTCGACAGGTTGACGGACTTCCACCAGCTCTGCGGGCTGTCGATGGACACCACGCTGGAGCCGCCGCAGATGCACAGACCGCAGCCGCCCTTGGCCTTTTCCTCGTAGTACTTGACGTAGCGGTCCGTGGTCATGCCGCCGTCGGTGGCGTAGACCTCCGCATGCGCCGTGCTGACCACCCGGTTGCGGATGGTCAGCTGGTTGATCTGCAGGGGGCGGAACAATGCTTCGAATTGGGACATGCTGAAATCCGTCCTCGGTACGCGTTCTCAGTGCGGGTCGGCGCCGGCAAGCGGCATGACTTCGAAAATCCCGTGGTCGACGCCTTCCTCGGCGGCGCTTTGCGTCTGTACGGCGCGGGTGCGTACGGCGTAGCCCAGATCCTCGGCGATCTGGTCCATGGCGCCGGCAAACCAGCCGGTGAACATGTAGTCGACTTTGCGCCCGACCTTGCCGTACTGGTACACGAAGGCGGAGTGGTCCAGGCGCACGCGCGCCTTGCCGCGGGCGATGTCCAGATGTTCGACGCCGAACAGGCCCCAGCCGCGCTGCGACAGGCGGCGCATGTAGTGGTGGAACACCTCGTCGCCCTTCAGGCCGTGCAGTTCGGCTTCCTTCTCGCACCAGTGCCAGGCGGACTTGTAGCCCGCGCCGTAGAGGATCTCGGCGTAGCGTTCGGCGCCGATCTCGTCCTCGATGGCGCGGTGGTTGTTGATGAAGAAATGCCGAGGTACGTAAAGCATCGGCAGGGCGTCGGTCGTCCAGACGCCGGTTTCGTCGTCTACCTGAATAGGCATTTCCGGTGCATGCGTGCCCATGGGCGGCTCCCGATGTTCGTGATTGGAATTACTCGCCCCAGACCTCGCCGAGGACGCGCACCCAGTTTTGGCCCATGATTTTCTGCACTACGGTTTCGGAAAAGCCGTTGCGCAGCAGGGCGTCGGTCAGGTTGGGGAACTCGCCCACGGTCCGGATACCCTCGGGATTGACGATCTTGCCGAACTGGGTCAGCTCGCGGGCGTAGCCCTTGTCGTGGGTGAGGTAGTCGAAGAAGGCCTTGTCCTGGCCCTGGGTGAAGTCGGTGCCGATGCCGATCTGATCCTCGCCGACGATGTTCATGATGTAGCCGATGGCTTCGACGTAGTCGTCTATGGTCGAGTCGGGGCCTTTCTTGAGAAAGGGCGTGAACATGGTCACGCCCACGAAGCCGCCGTGCTCGGCGATGAAGCGCAGTTCCTCGTCGGACTTGTTGCGCGGGTGCTGCTTCAGCCCGGACGGCAGGCAGTGCGAATAGCACACCGGCTTCTTCGATTCGAGGATGACCTCTTCGGACGTCTTGGAGCCGACGTGGGACAGATCGCACATGATGCCCACGCGGTTCATCTCCGCGACGATCTCGCGGCCAAAGTCCGACAGCCCGCCGTCGCGTTCGTAACAGCCGGTGCCGACCAGGTTCTGGGTGTTGTAGCACATCTGCACGACGCCCACGCCCAGGTCCTTGAATACCTGCACGTAGCCGATCTGATCCTCGAAGGCGTGTGCGTTCTGGAAACCCATCATGATGCCGGTCTTGCCTGCTTCCTTGGCGCGGCGGATGTCTGCCGCGGCATGGACCTTGGTGACGAGGTCGCCATTGGCTTCGATCAGCTGGTTCATCTCGACGATGTTGTCCACCGTGCTCTGAAAGCCTTCCCAGACGGACACCGTGCAGTTGGCGGCCGTCAGTCCGCCTTTGCGCATGTCTTCGAAAAGTTCCCGGCTCCATTTGGCGATGATGAGGCCATCTATGACGATGGAGTTCTGGTGCAATTCGGCGGAATTCATCTGGGCGCTCCGGATTTTATGTTGACACGATGGAGCAAGTGTATTCGTGCGCACAGCAGCCGGACATCACTGGATGCGACACCCTGGAATCCAAAAACGGCGCAGTTTCAAAGCAGGGGTCGGGGTCGAATTTGGGACGGGGGTTTTCGGGAGGTGTTGGCGACTTTTAGATTTTAACCCTTTGAATTTCGGTTTGTTACGTATTGGTGGGGTTGGCGGGGTTCGACGCTGGAGTTACGCGCAAGCGTGGAACGCGGAGTTCGTCGGGGAAGTCGCCCGAACATGATGTCGGGCGACTTCCTCACTGGCTCGGTAGAAGAGCGCGATAAAATGCGAAGTGGGAGCCAAGCGGTCTTGCGCCGCTCAATGGTGCGAACAGGCCCTGGGGACGCGCTGATTAAATGGTTGGGCGGACTATCTGCTACGTTGCGCGCCGCTCACTCCTTCGCCTATGCACTTTGATATGTCTCACTCGCGCTGCGCTGCGTGTGCCTCGCGGCGCATCCCTAGCCGGTAGCCGCCAGTTCTGTGGTTTCGGTTTGCAGAGGAGCGGCGGGCATGAGCTTCACTGCGCCATAGGTCGGTTCCGCCTGAGCCAGGCACAAGGCGGCATGAGAGTAGGTGGGGGCTTCCAGCGGCGCTGGCGGCGTTTCCGGCTCGTCGAACTGCTTGAGAGACCACATCGCGGTTCGCTCTTCCTTGGGTGAAATGCCGATGTATTTGCGGTAGCAGCGGCTGAAGTGCGGCGCGGAAACGAAGCCGCACATCGAGGCGATCTCGATGATCGAACAGGTGGTCTGCTTGAGCAGTTGGCGGGCGCGGTCGAGGCGCAATTTCAGGTAGTAGCGCGACGGGGTGCAATCCAGGTGCTTGAGGAAGAGGCGCTCAAGCTGGCGGCGCGAAATGCCGACGAAACTGGCAAGCTCCTCAAGTTCGATCGGCTCCTCGATGTTCGCTTCCATCAGTTCGGTGATTTCCGCCAGCTTGGGCTGGGCGGTGTTCAGCATATGGCGCAGCGGGGTGTGCTGCGGTTCGCAGTCCATGCGCACACGATCCCATATGAACATGTCGCATATGCTGCTGGTCAGCGCCTTGCCGTGCTGACGAGTGATCATGCTGAGCATCATGTCCATGGGCACGCTGCCGCCGGTGCAGGTCATGCGGTCGCGGTCCAGCGTATACAGGCGATTGGTGCAGTTTACGCGGGGGAAGCGTTCCTGCATTGCCGCCAGGCATTCCCAATGCGCGCTGCAGGTATAGCCGTCGAGCAGGCCGGCGCTGGCCAGGACGTAGGCGCCGGTGCAGACGGCGCCCAACAGGACGTTTCTCTTGGCCTGTGACTGTAGCCAGGAGACTTCCTTGCTGCCGAAGCTGCGGGTGATGTCGACGCCGCCGACGATGATGATGACATCCAGCTGTTGTTCGTGAGAAATCGCCCGATCGGGGGTGAATGCGATGCCGTCGCTGGCTTTCACCGGAGCGTCTTCGGCTGCCAGCAGCTGCCATGTGTAAAGTTCGCTGCCCGAAAGCTGATTAGCCATGCGCAAAGGCTCGATGGCCGAGGCAAGGGCAACCAGAGTGAAGTTGTTTATGAGCAAAAAGCCAACCCGATAGGGGGGTGCTGCAGTCACGTTCATCGGGGTCATCGCGCTATCTCCAGCATGCCGTTGGCAGGTGGTCAACTTCTATATATAGACGGTGTGTCCAGTTTTGATCGACATCCCGTGCGCACCGGTCAAATCTTCAGTCTGATGCGTAATGCGCTGGGTGGTCGCCTGAGCCATCAACAGGAATCCTGTGATTCCCTAATTTTCGATGCCTTGGCCGTAGTTCTAAGCCAGAATCATGCCAACCTGTCAAGCATTTCAGTTTGATGATCGCATGGTACGTTTGGCCGGAAAGCCGACATTGTCCAAAAACGTCATTCGAAAAGCTATTTTAGTTCTGTTTGCGACGTTTTTGGCCGGACGACGGGCAAACGATGCCCGCCGTCCGGCCGTTGTGCGGCATTCGGACGCTGGGGAGGGGCGAAGCCGGGGCAGCGCGGGTACGCTGCGGGCGGCTCTCAGTATTCGATGCTTAGATCGGAGGTCGGGGTGCTGCAGCAGGACAGGACGTAGCCTTCCTCAAGTTCTTCCTCGGTGATTCCTCCATTGTGTTGGATGTCGACCTCGCCGGCTTTTTTGTGCACCTTGCAGGTGCCGCAGATGCCCACGCCGCACCCTCTTGGGATGGTGATGCCGAGCCGGCTCGCGGCGGCGTGTACGGTTTCTCCCGGCGGGACCTGGATGCTCATGCCCGATTCGATGAATTCTACGGTGAACGTTGCGGCCTTCTTGACCTCTTCCGCCACCTTGACCGCAATTTCAGCCTGTTCGATGGCCTCCTGGGTGACGTCCATAGGCGTCGCGCCGAAGGACTCCTGGTGGTAGAAGTCCATGTCGAAGCCTTTGGCGGCGAGCAGCTTCCGCACGGCGTTCATGTACGGGGTCGGGCCGCAGCAGAAAATGCGCCGATTCATATAATCGGGCGCGATCATCTCCAGTTTCGATTCGTCGAGGTATCCCCGGTATCCATTCCAGGATTGGCCGATCTCGATGCGCTCGCAGATGATGGACAGGCTGAAGTTGGTCACGCGGGAGGAAATGTGTTCCAACTCGCGCTGGAAGATGATGTCCCTGGGCGTGCGGGCGCTGTGTACGAACGTCACGTCGACGTCCGCGTTGGTATCGAAGTGCCAGCGCGCCATGGACATCAACGGTGTGATGCCGACGCCTCCCGACAGCAGCAGCACCTTTTCGGCAGGGTGGTCGATGCAGTTGAAATCGCCGTTGGGGCCGTGCACCGCCAATTCGTCCTGTTCCTTGAGGTTCTCGTGCAGCCAGTTCGATACACGGCCTCCCGGAATGCGCTTGACGGTGATCGAAAAGCTGTACGGGACCGATGGCGAACTGGAGATGGTGTAGGAACGCATGACCTGCTCGCCATCGATCTCCAGTTCGAGGGTGACGAACTGGCCCGGCTTGAAGAAGTACATCATGGGTTCTGCCGCATTGAAGCAGAAAGTCTTCACATCCCAGGTTTCGCTGATTACGCGCACGCACCGTACGGCGTGCCGGCCGCTAGCCCAGACCCGGGTCTGCAGGGGATTGAAGTTGACCGAAGCTTCGGTGTCGTCAATAACGTCGGCCATTCTGGCGTTCTCCGTAAGGGGGCGTGAGCCAACCGCATTGCAGGGTTGTCGAAGCTGTCATTTTCGTGAAAACGCAAGCGGATTGGTTAGCTATTTGCGACATGCACTTGATTTAGTTCTCCGCTGGCCGGTGCTTATGGATCGCGGGTCCTGGAGCGCGTCGAAAAGGTGTTCGTGGATGTCGTGAATAGGCAAATGGATGCGACGGCCATGGAGAAAATATTGAGGCATATACATGCGGCTCATGCCGCCGATCCACTGCGATGGTCCGCGTTTGTCTCATCGCCCCGCTTGTGTGCCACAGGAACTGCCACGATGACCGAGTACGACTTGCTCAACCTGAATTACCGGAGCCTCGATGAAGCCCGCGAAGACATGTCGAGGTTGTTGGGTGAACGCGCCAAAAACGAGTCGCTTCCTCAAGCTCTTTACAACGACCCATTCCTGTTTCGAGTGGACATGGATGAGGTCTTCATGAAGCAGTGGCTGTTTGCGGGCATGACCTGCGAGGTGCCGAAGGCGGGATCCTACATGACGGTCGAGATCGGGCAGAACCCCGTGTTGATCGTGCGGGATCGCGACGGCGAAGTGCGCGCATTTCACAACGTCTGCCGCCACCGGGGTTCGCGCATCTGCAAGGCGAGCAAGGGCAAGACGGCCAATCTCACCTGCCCCTACCATCAGTGGACCTACGACCTGAAGGGCAGCCTGATCTATACCGGGTCGGCGATGGGCGAGAACTTCGACATGAGCCAGCACGGCCTGAAGCCGGTGCATTGTCGGACAGCGGGCGGATTCATCTATATCTGTCTGGCAGAGGGCGAGCCGCCGGAGATCGACGAGTATCTCCAGGCGCTGGAAACCTACATGGAGCCCTACGACATGGAGAACGCCAAGGTGGCGGTCGAGAGCATCCTGGAGGAGAAGGCGAACTGGAAGCTGGTGATCGAGAACAACCGCGAGTGCTATCACTGCTCGGGTTCGCACCCGGAACTGCTGCGCACGCTGCTGGAATGGGACGATACGACCGATCCGCGCGCCACTCCGGAGTTCAAGGCGCAATATGAGCGCCAGGCGCAGGAGTGGGACAACGAGTGCATTCCTCACGAGCACATTGAGTTCGGTCTGCGCAACCGCATCGTGCGCATGCCGCTCAAGGACGGCACGGAGGTCATGACCATGGACGGCAAGGCCGGCTGCAAGAAGCTGATGGGGCGGATTGAAAACCGTCAGCTGGGCTCCATGCGTATCCTGCACCTGCCCAATTCGTGGAATCACATGCAGAGCGATCACGTGATCGTGTTCCAGGTGTTGCCGGTTTCCGCGCAGAAGACCCTGGTGATCACCAAGTGGTTGGTGCACAAGGATGCCGTCGAAGGCGAGGACTACGATCCCGAACGCCTGCGCCACGTGTGGGATGCGACCAACCGGCAGGATCGGGAGCTGGCCGAGCAGAACCAGCGCGGAATCAATTCCGCCGGCTACGTTCCCGGGCCGTACTCGGAAAGCTACGAGTTCGGTGTGATCAACTTCCTCGACTGGTACAGCGAGACGGTGCTTCGCGAGTTCGGCGTTCCGCCCGCGTCGGTGCCGCGTCAGGCGCATGGGTGATGTAGTTTCGCCCGAGCTGGTTCGTTCCTGCGCCTCGCCCCTCCGGGGATGAGGCGCAGGAACACGTAAAACGACAGCATTTCGGCGCGTTGCTCATGTAGAACGCTTCCTGCATATTCTCGTCCGAAAGGTCCCAGGTTCCGGGGATGGGTGGTAGCCAGACGACCTCCCAAATGACCTGGGAAGCTCCAAGCTACGCCGAAGTCGAAGGCCGATGGTCAGGCTATGGCATCCGTTCAAGTGCGCGCAACGACCGCGTTTTCGGAGCGTGTCTGATTGACCAGGAGCGTTGAGTGGAGGCCAATGCTCTCGGGGCGCCATCGCCGACATGGTCGCGGCCGGCTTTGCGAGCCATATCGGCCTGTATGAGGTGGACGCACAGACGTTGCGGCGCGCGGCGGCGGAACACCCCATCTGCGACCTGCAGATCGAATACTCGCTTGTCTCGCGGGGCATCAAGGACGGCATCCTGCAGGCCTGCCGCGAACTCGGCATCGGCATTACCGCCTACGGTGTGCTATCGCGCGGGCTGATCAGTGGCCACTGGCGCAAGGCCGGAGCCGGAGCGAAGGATTTTCGCACCCGCAGTCCGCGGTTCCAGGCGGGCAACGTCGAACGCAATCTGGAACTGGTGGAGGCGCTGCGCGAGATTGCCGAGGACAAGGGCGTCAGAGTGGCGCAGCTGGCCATCGCCTGGGTCATGGCGCGGGGCGAGGATATCGTCCCGTTGATCGGGGCGAGGCGGCGCGACCGCCTCCGCGAATCGCTGGAGGCGCTGGACGTGCGGCTGACGCCGGAGGAGATGGCGCGAATCGAAGCTGCCGTGCCCAGGGGGGCGGCGGCCGGCGAGCGTTACGCGCCTGCGCAGATGTCGATGCTGGACAGCGAACGCTGAGGCGGTTTGCCGGCGCGGTTGAGCTTCCGGCGTACCATCGGCGTCACGCGGATGCGTTGAATCGCCCGGAGAACAAGGCTTCCACCTGTACCGGATTCGCGCCGGCGTCGGCGATGAAGTCGTGGTCGTGAGAGGAGAAGAGGACGGTCGTTCGTGCCATGTCGCGGCGCATCAGGTCGGCGAGGAATTCTCGCGCCGCCGTATCCAGGCCGTTGGCCGGTTCGTCCAACAGCAACACGCGCGGGTCGCCGATCCAGGCGGCGACGAGGAGAAATTTCTTCTGCGTTCCCAGCGACATGTCGCCGAAGCGGGTGCCCATGTGCGGTTCCAGTCCGAATCCGGAAATCGGCTGTTCGACGACCGCGTCCAGCGGCGCGTCCTTGGCCTTGGCGACGAATTCCAGGAAATCCCGGCCGCGGAGGAACGGGTATATGGGACTTTCGTCGGGGGAATAGGACAGGCGCCGCCGCGCTGCGACGGGGTCGTCGCCCAGGCTGACGCCGTCGATCCAGACTTCTCCGGCGTCCAGCGGCAGCGCGCCGGCGAGGGCGGCGAGCAACGTGGATTTGCCGATGCCGTTGGGGCCTTGCAGGGCGAATATGCCGGGTCCGAAACGGCCGCTGCAGTCATGGATGACCGGGCGGGAGCGGAAGGCTTTTCGGAGTCGTTCGAAACGCAGCATATGGGGGCTCTTAGTGTATCGCAGCCATGGCGGCTGCCGACCAGCCCGCCGCCAGTATGGCGCCCGCCAATACCGTTTGGCGCCGCGTGATCAGCAGCGGCAGCCGCAGCAGGGCGAGAAGGCCGAGTTCGGCGAGCGCGAGCTTGAGGTAGGTCAGCGACGGGACGCCGTGGTCGAGCAGCGGGAGCAGGACGATGCCCAGCGGCAGGCCGCCCAGCGCGGATACGCAAACGATGTCGCGCCAGAACCAGAATCCCTTGCCCAACGGGAGTGCAGCCGCATAGTGCCGCATGTCGGCGTGGGCGCCGGCCAGCGTCCGATAGGTTCCGCTGACGATGAGGGAAGCGGCGGCAATGGCCGCAATGGCCGCAATGGCGGTGGGGAGGGTGCGTGCATCGAAGGCGAATGCGTTGATCAACAGGCCGGCGCCTGCGGTGACGCCGACGGCCGCAGCCAGGCGCAGCAGCGTTGCCGGCCAGCGTTCGACGAACAGCGTTTGCAGTTGAATGCGCGCGCTGATGGGGAGTGCATGGCGGCGAGTCAGCGCGTGGGATCGCGCTTGTTCGCGAGCGCTCCGAAGGCGTGTGCGGGTAATGCGCCGGGAGATCGTCGGAGTCCAGGCCGCCAGCGCCATCGATGCGCATAGCAGTACGGCTATGGTTGCCCAGGCCCCCGGGTTTTCCCGATGCGCCAGGCTCCAGCCCCACGGTGCGGCGCAAGCCAGCGCCAATGGCAGTGCCGGCCAGTTGCGTTCGACGAGTGCCAGCTGCGCAGCGAGCGCGGACAACCCCATGGCGGCTACGGCCATCCCCTGGAAGACGATGGCGGCGAAGGTATCCGCTCGCGCCGGCGCTACAAGCAGCGCCGTCAGCATGGGCAGCAACAGCAGGCTATCGGCGACCAGCAGCACGCTGACGTTGACGCGGTGGGCGATGCGACGCGGGATCGGCAGCGTCGCAACGTAGGGCGCCATCGGTCCTCCGGCCAGCACCTGCCGCTGCGGCCATATCCAGCCCGCTGCGATCAGTTGTACCAGGATCAGATGCAGGGCGTACCAGGCGGCGCCGTGGCCGGGCCGCACCATCCCGGAAACGGGGAAGGCCAGTATCCCGGGAATCCGCGTCAGCGGTAGCCCGGCCGGCAGCAAGAGGCAGACGATGACGAGCCACTGCCAATGACGCCTCACGGCATTCGCCGTTGCCGCGGCGTACCAGCGCAGGCGTTGCCTCGCGAGATCGGCGTACAGACCGGACATGGATGCTCCCGCAGTCGTATCAGGCTATTCGGTTGGCCGTCGGCGCCGTGCCCGAAGATGTGCATGGGATTGTTCCATGCAGGCATGCCGAGCGCCAACCTATTGTAGATTCGAGCGGGCAAGCTGCCGGTTCTATTGATGGACACTATCCGCGTTTTGGCAGGCGCACCGACATATGCGTGTCACAGGTCTAACTCGCTCAGGTCCGGATGGTCGTCCGGGCGGCGTCCCAATGGCCAGAAGAATCTGCGTTCCGTTTCCTCAATCGGCACATCGTTGATGCTGGCGTAGCGATGAGTCATGTAGCCCTGCGCATCGAATCTCCAGTTCTCGTTGCCATAGCTTCTGAACCATTGGCCGGCGTCGTCATGCCACTCGTAGGCGAATCTGACCGCGATGCGGTCGCCGGCGCAGGCCCAGAGTTCCTTGATCAGCCGGTACTCCAGTTCCTTTGCCCACTTGCGCTGCAGGAACTCGCGTACCTGCTCGCGTCCCGTGGGGAACTCCGCGCGATTGCGCCAACGGGTGTCCTCCGTATAGACGAGAACGACGCGGTCCGGGTCGCGCGTGTTCCAGGCATCTTCGGCCATGCGTACCTTTTGGGCGGCGGTTTCAGGTGTAAATGGGGGGAGTGGTGCTTTGTTGGTCACGTGTGGAGACTCCTTGCACAGGCAGAGAGTATCGACGTAGACAGGTCTGTCTACGTCGATAGGCTGCCAGATGTAGACAGAGTTGTCTACAATACGCGCATGCGAACAGCAGGAACTCATAGCGAACCACAAGTGCCGGCGAGGGAGCGCATCCTGCTTGCTGCGCATGCCTTGTTTTATGGAAACGGGATCAGAGCCACCGGCATTGATCGCGTGATAGCGACGGCGGGCGTAACCAAGGTCACTTTCTATCGGCACTTTCCGAGCAAGAATGACCTTGTTCTGGCATTTCTGGAGTATCGCCACGAACGTTGGATGGCATGGTTCGCGCAGACGTTGGAACGGTACGGAGGCGGTGTGAATGCGCTGTTGCCGACGTTGAACGAGTGGTTCGCCGCCGCAGATTTTCGCGGTTGCGCCTTCATCAACAGCGTCGGGGAGCTGGGCGATGCGCTACCGGAGGTTCGGGAGGTCGCCCGGCGTCACAAGCAGGATATGACGGATGCCATCGCGAAGCTCCTACCGCCATCCGCGATGCGAGAACGATATGCGCGTGCCGTGGCCGTTGCGGTCGATGGTGCGGTAGTGCATGCCCAGTTCGGTGAGGCGGACGCTGCGTTGCGGGCACTGGAAATCATCCTTGAAGCGTCTTGGGCGCAGAAGGGGGATTAGGGTTCTCTGGCGTCAATACAAATCCACGCCAAGCTGGCGTTTGAGTTCGGTACGCCCTTTGGGAGTGATCCGGATAGCGCGCGACTCCCGCGAGCGTCTCAGCCAGTTTTCGGCGCACATATGCGTCAGCAGGGCGACGCCGAGCGGTCCGGCGAGATGGTGCGAGCGTTCGGTCCAGTCCAGACATTGGCGCGCGAGTCCGCGCCGCGTCGGGCGCAGTCCGTTGACATCGAGGCCGATGCCGCGGAACCAGCCGGCACCCATCGGGCTAACCTGGAATTGTTTGTCCGCGGCGGCGATGATGAAGCCGCGCTCCTGCAGCCCCTGTGTCACGGCGACGCCCAACCGCCCGGCCAGGTGGTCGTAGCAGCGTCGGGCGAACTGCAGTTCCCGAGCCTTGGGAGGCAGCGGCTTGCGCTTGACCGCTGCCGTGCCGTCGAGCGCCGCCAACCGCTCCAGTGCTTCGGCGACAGGCGCGCCGGCCAGGCGGTAGTATCGATGTCGGCCCTCCTTTTCGACTTTCAGCAGTCCCCCGTCGAGCAGCTTGGAGAGATGGGCGCTCGCCGTCTGTGCGGAAACCCCCGCCGCATACGCCAGTTCGCCTGCGGGCAAGGCGCGTCCGTCCAGCAAGGCCGCGAGCATCAGTGATCGCGTGGGATCGGCGATCAGCGTCGCCGCGCTGGAGAAACTTGCATCGTAGGCCATGTCGGACTCCCGTTTTGGACTGAGTTTAGACAGGGGGGAGCCCGGATGTTTCGGTGAGAGTGGAAATATGGGGGCGCGCGTCGGGATTCGCCGCCGAGTTCGAGAGCAGGAAACGGAGCGCAGCCATCGCCGGGCGTGGATACAAGGTGTTTTCGAAATGGATCTGAGCGATACGCCGAGGAGGTCGCTATGAATTTTCGCATCACCGGGCTCGATCCCGAGCTGTTCCAACGCTTCTACGGTTTGCCGGATGAGGCATTGGCGGCTCAGCGCGTTCTGCGCGTCGTCGCCGATCGCAGGCCGGGATTTCCCGAGCGGGTCGAGTTGCGCGATGCCGAGCCCGGCGAAACGCTGCTGCTGGCTAACTACGTCCATCAACCGGCCGACAACCCATATCGCGCCAGCCATGCGGTGTTCGTGCGCGAAGGCGCGGAAACCGCTTACGACCGCGCCGGCGAGATACCCGAGGTCTTGCGTATCCGACCCTTGTCGCTGCGCGCGTTCGATGCGTCCGGCATGTTGATCGACGCGGAGCTGGCCGAGGGAGGCGATGTGGAGAGGGCGCTGCTACGTCTGCTCGGCGATTCGCGCGTCGCCTATCTGCACGCCCATTACGCGAGGCACGGCTGCTACGCGGCGCGTATCACGCGGGACTGAAGGTTGCGCGGTTCCTGCCGGTGCAGTCCGCGGACATGGTTCGACGAGAGCCGAAACATTCCGTATCCGCGGCTTGTTACGGTTTCGCTCCTGTCAGGCCGTCGGGGATGTTGCGATGCAGGATAACGAGGTTGGTGAAGGGAGGGGAGCGCACGGGATACAGGAAGCCTATGCAGATCGCCGCTGGCTGACGCTGACGACGCTTTGCGTCGCCGTGCTCGTCGCCCAGATCGATACGTCGGTCGTCAATCTGGCGGTGCAGCCGATCGGGCGCTACTTCGACGCCGAAGTGGGCACGCTGCAGTGGGTGGTCGATGCCTATAACCTGGTCTACGCGGCGCTACTGCTGACGGGCGGACTGCTTGCGGACCTGTACGGCCGGCGGCGGATCTTCATGGCGGGGGCGGCGCTGTTCAGCGTGGCTTCGGTGCTATGCGCGCTCGCCCCCACGGCGACGTTGCTGGTCGCCGCCCGGGCGCTCGCAGGGCTGGGCGCTGCGTTGCTGCTGCCGGCCTCGCTGGCGATCATTCGCGTCGTATGGCCGGAGCCGGCGGTGCGTGCGAAGGTTCTGGGCATCTGGGCCGCCAGCAATGGGGTTGCTCTGGCGATCGGTCCGACCGTCGGCGGAGTGCTGATCGACGGCTTCGGCTGGCGCAGCATCTTCTGGGTGGCCGTGCCGCTCGGGCTGGCTGCGCTGTCGCTGGCTCCGGTGGTGATCCCGGAGTCGTCCCACAGGCAGGGCAGGCGCTTCGATGTCGCTGGGCAGGTGCTGGGCGCCGCGGCGCTCGCCAGCCTGGCCGTCGCCGCCATCGAATCCCGTCGCGCGCCCGGCATCGCCACCGTCGCCGCTCTGGTCGCGCTGTCGGCGTCGGCACTGTTTCTTCGCATCGAGAAAGCCCATGGCGCCGCCGCTCTGGTGCCGCTGGACATGTTCTCGCAGCCTGCCTTCCGCGGAGCCATGGCCGCTACCGCGGGTATGACGTTCGGCATGTACGGCGTGCTGTTCCTGCTGCCGCTGACCTGGCAGGCCGAGGGCTGGTTAGGCCCTGTCGGCGCCGGTGTGGCACTGATGCCCATGGCGCTGACGTTCGTGGCCGTTTCCCCGTTTTCGGGGGCATTGCTCCTGCGGGTGGGCGAGCGCGCCATGACGGCCGGCGGTGTCGCCATCATCGGCCTGGGCCTGCTGTTGATCGCGGTGACGACGCCGGCCGCCTCGCTTCCCGCAGCCGAAGCCGGCCTCGTCATGACGGGGCTGGGCATGGGGCTGGCGACCGGTCCGCTGATGGGCGTTGCGGTCGCGGCGGTCCCGGTGGCTCGCTCGGGCACCGCCTCCGCGCTCATCAATGTGGCGCGCATGGTGGGGGCGACGCTGGGTGTAGCGGTGCTGGGCGCTGTGTTCGCTCTTTGGCGCAATGCACTGCAGGGCCTGGAGGCGGCCATGTTTCTGGGTGGGGCGGTGCAGCTCGCCGGCGCGGCATGGGCCTGGAACTCTCTCGTGGCCGCCGGGCATCGGCGCGCGTGAGCCTGCCGGTGCCTCTGCTATGTTTCGCCTCGTGTCAGGCAGATTTCTCCGCCGTTTGCGGATTCATGAGATTCACGAACGTGTCGCCGGATACCAGGCGACCGAAATGATGCGCGACGTGCTCGACGAAGTGTTCCTGCTGCGCCGGGCTGAAGGCCGCCGTCGCGTCGATGACGATCACTGGTTCGTAGCCCAGGTCGTGTGCGGCTCGCATGGTCGATTCGACGCATACGTGCGTGGCGTAGCCGGCGACGAAGAGGCGGGTGATGCCGTTGGCCTTCATCAGGCCCTCCAGGTTCGAGTCGGCGAAAGCGCTGGAGCCGCTGCGCCCCTCGACCACGAACTCGTCGGCGGCAGGCGCGAAGTCCGGATGAAAGCGCCAGCCGTCGTCGGCGGATTTCCAGGTGCCCGCACGCTGGATGGCGCCGCGCAGGCCGAAGTCGCAAGCGCCCAGTTCCCGGTAGTCGGGCGAAAGCTTGAGCGTCGCATGCAATACAGGCATGTCGATGGCTCGGGCCGCGTGCAATACCCGCTGTGCGACCGCGACCGAGTCGTCGAACGCCGCGCGATTGCGCTCCATGAGACGGTGCAGTTTTCCGTCGGTAGCGAGCCATTCGTTGACGAATTCGATCATAAGCAGGGCTGCGCGGCCGAAACGGGGGTGAAGGCTGTCGATAGAGGTCATTGGATGCTCCTAATCCGTGAACGTAATGCATGTTTGCCGGTGTGAGCAGCTTAGGAGCACTGCTTCGATCGGTGTGATAGGGTCGCGGCCACATTAATTATGAATTGAATTCAAGATGGCGCGTTCTGACGTTGACCCACTGACCGGTTTGAATACATTCGTGTGTTGCGCCGAGTCGGAGTCGTTTACGGCGGCCGGCCGGGTGTTGGGTTTGACGCCTTCGGCCGTCAGCAAAGCCATGACGCGCCTGGAGCGCGATTTGGGTGTGCGCCTGTTTCAGCGTTCTCCACGGGCGGTGACGCTGACCGCAGAAGGCGCCGAGTTCTATGCGCAGTGCAAGGGGCTGGTGGACAGCGCCGCGGGCGCGCGCGCCCTGGTTTCCGGTTCGCGTGGGCGGCCCTGGGGAACGCTGCGGGTCAGTGCTCCGGTCGCCTTTGGCCAATTCGTTCTGTCCAAAGCCCGCCGTTCGTCGCTGTCGCGTCGCCGGGCTACCTGCGTGTTCGGGGAACGCCAACGCATCCGGAGCAATTGGATGGGCATGCGTGTCTTGGCTACCTGCGCGCACGGGACGGCGCCGTGCGGCGTTGGACGTTCGACAGACAGGGGGAGCGATTCGAAGTCGATCCGCAGGGGCCGCTGTGCTCGGGACATGGGCCCGTTCTGCTCGATGCCGTCGTTTCCGGGAGCGGAATTGCCCAGCTGCCCCGTTTCATGGTTGCTTCAGACGTTGACAGCGGCGCTCTGCAGATCGTGTTGGAAGACTATTCGTCCTACGGGCCTCCGGTTTATGCGGTTTATTCCCATAACAGGCATCGATCGTCGACGATTCAGGAGTTTCTGAGCTTTGTTCGCGGGTTGGACTCGCAATTGTGATTCATTTCGAGTGCGGCCGATGGCCGGCCGCATTCGCGGACAGTTTTCGGAAAGCGGTTTTTGCCGCTCATTCCGTTGCTTTCGCGAGAAGGTTTCGGAACAAGCCAATATGCAGCGCGGGCATTTCCTCGCGTTCGTCTTCGTCGAGTTCTTCCCAGTGCACCACGAGCCAGCGGTCGACGGCTTCGAGCAGACCCATGGTCGAGTCGATAAGCAGTGACTGCGGCAGGTCGGTTCTGATGATGCCGAGCGCTTGTCCCTGCGCGATGAACCGTTTGACCCATTTCTTGGCGGTTTCGAACACGCGTCCGGTCGGGGAGCCCCCCTTGGGGCTGGCGCGCAAGCCGTAGAACATGCTGCCGAATTTGACCAGCCAGCGGTTCGCGTCGATCAGCGTCAGCGCTTTGCGGTAGCGCGCCTCCAGTTCGCTCCAATAGCTATCTGCCGTAAGGGTCTCCGGCTCGATGATGCCGACCTGCTTGAAAAAAACCCCGACCATCCGTTCGATGAGCGTCGTGAACAGGTCGGCCTTGTCGTCGAAATAGTAGTAGAGGGAGCTTTTCCCCATGCCGGATTGTTTCAGTATCCGGTTCAGGGAGGCGCCGTCGTAGCCCTTGTCGGCGAATTCTTCGGCAGCGCTTTCGAAGAGGCGCTTCTTGCGTTCGTCATCTAGCTTGTCGAGGCGGCGTGGGCTCATGGGATCAGAATATCCATTTACTTCACCGTTGACCACAGTGTGTACCAGTGGTACAAACTTGAGTACACAGTGTGATGTGCCGCCGGTTCGTCGTCGTGTTGCGTATGCGGGAGAATGTCGTCATGAGCATGGGGATCAGAGTGTTCTTCAAATTCACCGTGGCCGGATTGCTGCTGGCGGCGCAGGGTGCCGCACTTGCCGCGCCGAATCCCACGAGTCTGGTCGAGAAGGCGCTGCACCGGTGGCGGGGCGACAGCTCGTATACGGAAGTGACCATGGTCATCCATCGGCCTGATTGGCAGCGCCATATGGAGATGATCGCCTGGACTCAGGGCGAGAACGATTCCCTGGTGCGCTTCACCGCCCCCCGGGGCGATGCGGGCAACGCGACGCTCAAGCTCGGGCAGGCCTTATGGATCTACAACCCGAAGCTGAATCAGGTCATCAAGCTGCCGTTTTCGATGATGTCGCAGAACTGGATGGGCTCCGATTTTTCGTACAACGATCTTTCCAAGTCGAATCAGATCGTGACCGATTACACGCACGCGCTGGGCGGGGTGACGGAGGCGGGGGGACACAAGGTCTATGCGGTGGTCTGCACGCCCAAGCCCGGAGCGCCGGTGGTCTGGGGCAAGCAGGTGCTGAAGATCCGTGACGACGGCGTGCTGCTCGAGGAAACCTTCTACGATCAGGACATGAAGCCGGTGCGGCGCCTGGCGACCACGAAGGTCGCCCCCCTGGGCGGACGCCCGTTTCCGGTGGTGATGCGCATGAGCGAGGTCGGCAAGCCGGGGAGGTGGACGCAGCTGAGTTACGCCAAGGGCGTGTTCGACCTGAAGCTGCCGGCCTATCTCTTCACGCTGTCGAACCTGCGCAACCCGCGGCCCTGGAGTGCGCCGTGATCGCACTGGCCTGGCGCAACCTGTGGCGCCAGCCGCGCCGCACCCTGCTGACGCTGCTGGCCATTGCGTTCGCGTGCCTGGTGATGGTGTTTCTGCTCGCGTTGCAGGTCGGCACCTACGCGAGCATGAAGGACAACACCATGCGGTTGTTCGATGGCTACGCGCAGGTGCAGCCGCGTGGCTACCTCGACGACCCGGGCATTCGCAAGTCGTTCGGTCACGCCGGGGAATTGGCCCGGAGCGTCGCGCGGGTTCCGGGGGTGACCGCTGTGGCGGCTCGAGCCCAGACCTATGCGCTGTTGTCCAAGGGCTCGCGTAGCTTGGCGGCCATGGTCGTCGGCGTCGATCCCGCGGCGGAGCGCCGGGTTTCGCGTATCGCTTCGACGCTGCGCGCCGGTCGCTATCTTCGGCCCGATACCGCCGAGATCGTTCTCGGACAAGCGCTTGCGCGCAACCTGGGTGTCGCGGTCGGCGATCGGGTGACGCTGCTGGGCATGGGGCGCGACGGTTCGGTGGCCGCCGACGTGTTGACCGTGGCGGGAATATTCTCCAGCGGTGTCAAGGACCTCGACCGGCAGCTGGCGGAAATCCCGCTGCGGCGTTTCCAGGGCGATTTCGTCATGCCGGACATGGCGAACGTGCTGGCGCTTTCCGGGGCATCGCTGGACGCGGTGAACAGGGCGTTGCCGGCCATTCGGCGCGCGGCCGGGCAGAAGGGGTTGAGCGTGCGCAGCTGGGGCGAGTTGGAGCCGGGACTCAAGAATGCCATTCAGCTCGACGCCAGTACGTCGATGCTGTGGTACGTCGTGCTGGTGGTGGTGAGCGTGGCCATTCTGCTCAACACCATTCTGATGTCGATTCTGGAGCGGACCCGCGAGTTCGGCATACTCCTGGCGCTCGGCATGAGGCCGATGACGGCGGCGCGCATGGTGTGGCTGGAAATTCTGATGCTGCTGGCCGTGGGGCTGACGCTCGGCATCGGGCTGGGGGCGGCGGCGGCCGGCTGGTACGCGGTGCACGGATTGGTGTTGCCGGGCGCGGAGGGTGTGTTCGCGCAGTGGGGACTGCCCGGACGGATGTATCCGCAGCTCACGCCGTTTTCCCTGCTCGCGGCGCCGGCGGCGATCGCCTGCTTTACCGCGCTCGCGGGCGTGTTTCCGCTGCTGCGTTTGCGACGGCTCGAGCCGGTGGCGGCCATGAGGGCGGCGTGATGGAACGCCTGAAGCTCATTTCGGCCCTGGCCTGGCGCAACCTGTGGCGCAATCCGCGCCGTACCGGCCTGGTGTTGGTGGCGGTCAGCATCGGCGTTTGGTCCATGCTCAGTTTCACCGCTTTGCTGCAGGCCTGGAGCGCGAGCAGTCTGCAGGCCGCGCTCGAGAATCTCACCGGCCAGGGGCAGGTTCACGCCCGCGGATATCTCGACAATCCGGGCGTCGCGCGCAGCATGCCGCCGCCGTCCGGTGCGCTGCTCGCGGTGCTCGACGGAACGGAGGTCAAGCGCTGGGCACCGCGGGTACGGGTGCCGGCGGCAGTACAAAGTGCCTACAAGACCTGGCCGGTAAGCCTGATGGGAATCGACCCGGCGCGCGAGCGCGGCTTGTCGTTCATCGCCACGGCCGTGCACGCGGGGCGCGGGCTCGACGGCGCTGACGGCACCGGCATTCTGCTCGGCCGCAAGCTGGCCAAGCGCCTGCATACCGGCATCGGCAAGCGCGTCGTGCTGATGAGCCAGAACAGCGCGGGCGGCATGGCCGAACGCGGGTTCAAGGTGGTCGGCTTGTTTTCAGCGCCGCCGCAGATCGAGGACCGCTATGTGTTCATCGGTCTGGCGCGGGCGCAGAGCATGCTCGGCATGGGCGAGAACATCACGGGAGTTTCGTTCGGTCTGCGCCGCATGGCGGAACTGGATACGTTCATCGGCAAGCTGCGCGGGGCCGCGCCCGGGATGGACGTTCAGTCCTGGCAGACTCTGCGACCGCTGACCAAGGCAATGAATCAGCTCTCCAGCAGTTTCATACAGGTCTGGATCGTCATTATTTTCGTGCTGATGAGTTTTGGGATCGTCAACACGCTGCTGATGTCGCTGCACGAGCGCGTGCGCGAGCTGGCGCTGCTGCAGGCCTTGGGTCTGCGGCCGCGGCTGATCTTCGCTCAGGTGGCGCTGGAATCCGCCCTGGTGGTGTTGCTGGGAATCGCCATCGGCGTGCTGGCGGCTACCGCCACGGTGCTGGCGTTCCACCGCGGCGTCGATCTGGGGTTTCTGGCCCGTGGGTCGGAATGGCTCGGTGCGGGGAGGGTGCTGTATCCGCGGCTGGATGTGACCCAGTTCGCCGCCATCAGCGCCCTGGTGTGGGCGCTGGGGGTTGCTGCCGGACTGTTGCCGATCTGGCGCATCGTGCGGCGCGTGCCCGTCGAAGCGATCAACCGCGGCCAGACATGAACAAGGAGCAAGCAATGGAAGCGATCGTGATCTGCCGCGGGCTCGGCAAGCGCTACGGTGCCGGAGACACCGCGGTCCATGCGCTGCAGGACGTAGACCTGGAAATCCATCGCGGCGAGTTTCTCAGCCTGTCGGGGCCGTCCGGCTCGGGCAAGACGACGCTGCTCAACCATATCGGCGGGCTTGATCGTCCCACCAGCGGCGAGGTGAGCGTGGACGGGCGGAAGCTGGGCGAACTGGACAAAGGGGAACTCGCCGACCTGCGGCTGGAGAAGATCGGCTTCGTGTTCCAGGCCTACAATTTGATCCCGGTGCTCAGTGCGTACGAGAACGTGGAGTTCATCCTGCAGTTGCAGGGCGTGCATGCGCGGCAACGCAGGGAGCGGGCGCGCGCGATGCTGTCCGAGGTAGGCCTCGAAAAACTGGGCGAGCGGCGTCCGGGGGAGCTCTCGGGCGGCCAGCAGCAGCGCGTGGCCATCGCGCGTGCGATGGCTTCTTCGCCGGCCATCGTGCTGGCCGACGAGCCCAGCGCCAATCTCGACTCCGCCGCTACCGAGGAACTGCTCGCGCTCATGAGCCGGCTCAACGAGGCGCGCGGGATGACTTTCTGTGTCGCCTCGCACGATCCGCGGGTTATCGAATACACGCGCCGGCGGGTGCGCATGCGTGACGGGCGGATAGAGGCGGACGAGAGGGCATGAGCGGCCGCTTTGCCCGGCTGGCGGCGGCAGTGCTGTGCGCTGCGTTGCCGACCGTGGGGGGTGCGCAGGGCGGTTTGCGCGTAGAGCTGAACCTGGAGGGGGCGCTGGCGGGCAACACTGCCGACAGTCTTGACGCCGCGCTCGGCGAGCGTGGGCGAAGCGAGCAGGACGCGAGGCTGCGCCTCATGTGGTCGCGAACCCTGGCTTCCGGCTGGGGCGTCGATATGGCCTATCTCGCCGAGGCGAGCCACGGCGGCAGCGTGGCGCTGACGCGCCGCGAACATGCTGCCGACCCCGGTCTGTACGTCGACCCGCGGCGCACGGCGCTGCTGCGTCTGAGTCATGTGGTGACGGATCATGGCCAGTATTACGCCGAGCATCGTCTCGACCGGCTCGCCGTGAGCTACAGCGCGCAGCATCTGGTGTTGCGGGTGGGGCGTCAGGCGCTCACCTGGGGCGGCGGACTGGTGTTCCACCCGATGGACCTGTTCAACCCCTTCGCGCCGAACGCGACCTATACGGCCTACAAACCGGGCGCCGACATGCTGTACGCGCAGTGGCTGTTCGACAGCGGTGCCGATGTGCAGGGCGTGGCGGTGCCGCGCCGCGATCCGGGTACGGGCCATGTCGAGGCCGATCAGTCCTCGGCCGGCATCAAGTGGCGGGGCTTTGCCGGGCGCCAGCAGCAGTTCGGAATCGACTTGATGCTGGCGAAGGATTACCGGGACGCGGTGCTGGGGGCGGGGATCAGCGGTTCGGCGGCCGGCGCCAGTTGGACCGTGGAGGTCGTTCCCACCCGCTTGCACGGCGGCGGGGTGCGCACCTCGGCACTGGCCAATGCGCAGTATGCCTGGGTCCTGGGCGGGAAAAACCTCAATGGCTACGTCGAGTATTTCCACAACGGTTTCGGCATGAGCGGCAGCGACTACACTCTTGCGGCTCTGCCCCGTGCTCTTAGCGATCGTCTGGCCCGTGGCGAGCTTTTCACCGTGTCGAAGAACTATCTGGCCGCCGGTGTCGATCTGCAGTGGACGCCGCTGCTCATGCTCAAGCCCTCGCTGATCGCTAATCTCGACGACGGCAGTACTCTGCTGCTGGGGCGGGCGGAGTACAGCCTGGGGCAGAATACGAGCGTCACCGCCGGCCTGCAGTTTCCGTTCGGCCGACACGGCACCGAGTACGGCGGGTTGGAGACTGCGCCGGGTTCGGGCGTTTACGCGGTGCCGGCCGAACGGGTGTACGCCAGATTCACCTGGTATTTCTGAACGCACTTCAGGGAGCGCCTAAGGATGCGCGGCAAGGCGCGCAGCGCAGCGAGTGAGACCTATCAAGTGGATAGACGAAGAAGCGAGCAGCGCGCAACGTAGCAGATTGCCCGCGTAGCCATTTAATCAGCGTTCCTAAGCGCCGGTGAGTTTCGGCGCTCTCTCGCGGCAGACGTTACGCGTCAACTGTCGCAGCCAGCGATGGGCCGGGTCACGCTCCGATCGGGGGTGCCACATCTGCGATACCGTAATCTCCCCTGTCTTTACTGGAAGCTCGAACGCATGGAGCGTCGCAGTCGCCCCATCGCTCTTGAAGCCCGATTGGGTGGCTAGGAAGGAGGCGGGTACAAGCGCTACCAGATCTGATGCTTGAGCCACGGCCAGGGCGGTGGAAAAACTCGGAACCATGGCGGCGATCCTGCGTTCCAGACCCAATTCGGCCAGCGCGTCGTCGACCGGCCCGCCTATTCGGCCGCGGCGGGATGCGACGACATGGCCGAAGGACACGTACCCCTCGACCGTCACCGCATGCTCGAGTCCAAGCGGATGGTCTTTTCTCACGACGCCTATGAAGCGATCTCTGAACAGGGTCTGCAAGCGTATTTCCGGCCCCATTTCCCCCAGCACGCCGATTTCGAGATCGACCAGGCCTTCGCGCAAAGGTCTTGAGGTCTTTTCCGGTTTGGGGGAGAAACGCAGCCGCGCGAGCGGCGCCACTGCAGCCGCCTCCGCTATGAGTGATGCACCGAACGCCTCCACGAAACCTTCGTTACTACGGATGGTAAAGGTGCGTTCCAGCGTGGCCAGAGCCAGTTTCGACGCTGAAGGGCGCAGTACGGAACGCGCCTCGCATACGGCGTTTTGGGTGCGTTCGCGTATTTCTTCGGCATAGGGCGTCAACACCATGTGACGTCCGGCCCTGACCAGCAGGAGGTCTCCGGTTGTTGCGCGGAGGCGGCCCAGTGTTCGGCTCATGGCCGACGCGCTCAAGCCCAGGCGGCGTGCAGCGCCGGCCACGCTTTTTTCGGCAAGCAGCACGTCGAGCGCGATGAGCAGATTTAGGTCCGGTTCGGCCATGTCTTATCGTATTTCGGTTCGGGAAATATAGAGAAGGCGTTTTGTGCAGCTTATAGATGCAAACGATGCGTCTTCCGCCATATCTGCGCTCTGACTATAGTTCCTCCCGCACCAACACACTCAGGATTACATCGATTTCAATGCCGTCTCTGGTCAGTTGAACTCGGAGGAAATGAATGATGAAAATGGATTTGCCGCAAAAGACTGTATTACTCATCGGCGCATCCCGCGGACTGGGGTTTGCGATGGCAGAGGAGTATCTGAAGCGCGGATGCAAAGTGATCGCAACCGGGCGGGCTGCCTCCAGGGATAGTCTTTTCCGCCTCGCAGAATGTTTTCCGGAATTGCTTGAGGTGGAGACGCTAGATATTACGGTTCCCGAGCAGATCAGTGATTTGCGTACCCGGCTTGGTGAACGATGCGTAGACCTCTTGTTCGTGAATGCCGGCGTCAAAAACGACGATCGAGAAACGATAGCCGATGTGTCGACCGATGAATTCATTCGCGTGATGGTGACTAATTCGCTGAGTCCGTTGAGGGTCATCGAAACGCTGCAGGATCTGGTCCCTCCAAGCGGTACGATCGGCGTCATGTCCTCGGGGCAGGGCAGTCTCACGAACAACATCAACGCCAACTATGAGGTTTACCGCGGCAGCAAGGCCGCCTTGAACATGTTCATGCGTAGCTTTGCCGCGCGTCACCGCGACGATCCGAGAACACTGCTACTCATGGCGCCTGGGTGGGTGCGGACGGATATGGGGGGAGCTCAGGCACGTTTGAGCATAGATGAGAGTATTCCCAATCTGATCAATACGATGGGTACCTATGAAGGGCGTGCGGGGCTGCATTACCTCGATTACCTCGGGAAAGTTGTTCCCTGGTGAACGGTGGCGATGGTTTGGCCGGTTCTCCGCTTTTTTGCGAGACACATGAGTTTTGCCGGCCGTGAGGCGGTACAGTTCTCGGCAGGCGCCATGTATCGCTTTGTCGCCGGGCACTTTTGCGGCCCTGCATTCTTTCTGAATCGGTAAGGAGTCATAGTGGTCGCTCGTTTGTTTAGTGATGCACCGCACGACGATGGTCTGCCCGGTGCGGAGCGCCGCTGGGCGGTGCTCGTGCTGATCGTCGGTACGCTGTTGGCGGTGTTGGATGGCTCGATCGTCAACGTCGCGCTGCCGGCGATCGCGCAGGAACTGCATGCGTCCGCCGCGGCTACGATCTGGGTCGCCAACGCGTTTCTGCTGGTCGACGCGGTGGGGTTGCTGAGCTTTGCCGCGCTGGGCGACGTGATCGGGTATCGCCGGGTCTATCTGTTCGGGCTGTCGGTGTTCACGCTGTCTTCGCTGGGCTGCGCACTCTCACCGAGCCTGGGCATGCTTATCGGCATGCGCGCCGTGCAGGGCTTCGGTGCGGCCGCCATGCTGAGCGTCGGGCCGGCCATCTACCGCACGATTTTTCCGGCGCGGCTGCTCGGCTCGGCCCTGGGGCTGAGCGCGCTGGTCGTGGCGTTCGGCCTCGCCGCCGGTCCGTCCATCGGCGGCGGTATTCTGGCGGTGCTGGATTGGCCGTGGCTGTTCGCGTTCAACGTGCCGTTGGGCCTGATTGCCGTGGCGCTCGCCTATCGTGCCTTGCCGCGCAGCGGCGGCCGGGGTGGACGCTTCGATATCGCTGGTGCGGTGCTTTCGGTGCTGATGTTGGGCGGCTTCGTCGTGGGCATGGAGGCGGTGGCGCACGAGGGTGGGGTGTGGCGTTCCGGCGCAGCGTTGGGTACCAGCGTCGTGGCCGGGACGGTGTTCATCTGGTGGCAGCGCCGCTGTGAGCGTCCCCTGCTACCGCTGGAGATTTTTCGGACGCAGCGTTTTTCGCGTGCGGCGCAGACGTCCCTGGTGGCGTTTACCGCCCAGGGCATTGCCTTCATTTCGCTGCCGTTCCTGTTCCAGAGCGTACAGGGCTACAGCCCCCTGCAGTCAGCAGTGCTGTTCACGCCATGGCCGCTGGCGATCATTGTTGCCGGTCCCCTGGCCGGGCGGTTTTCCGACCGAGTGAATCCGGCGTTGATCTCGACGCTAGGGCTGGCTGTGTTCATCGCCGGTCTGCTGAGTGTGGCGCTGCTCGGCGCACAGACGTCAATGGTCGATATCCTGTGGCGAACCGGCTTGTGTGGTTTGGGCTATGGTTTCTTCCAGGCGCCTAATAATGTGGAACTGCTCGGCAGTGTCGCCCGCGAGCGTAGCGGCGTAGCCTCCGGCGTACTTGCCAGCGCGCGTACCTTCGGCCAGTCGGTCGGCGCCGCGGTGGTGGCGTTGATGTTGGGACAGCTGGGTGGGGCGGCGCATGCGATGACCAGTATTCTGCCCGTGCACGCCGCGCTGTGGGCCGGCTTCGTCATCGCGTTTTTTGCGCTCGCTCTGAGCGCTTCGCGGATACGTATTGCGGCGGCGGCACATGCCGTTAGGATCATGGCGAAACGCCAGGGACGAGCTGATCGATAGGCTACGCGGACGCTCTGCTGCGGTGTGCGCTGCCTGTTGGCCGGGAGTTGCGCGGACTGTTCCTGTGGCTTGCTCAATGTTTCCGGCTTCCCGCCGATAAGCGATATATGCGGGTTTTCGATCCCGATCGACCCGTTTGCAGGAACACCATTTCGCCTTTACCACCCTTAGAAGAAGGTATGCAAGATGTTGCTGTTACCACGGACTATCAAGGCTCGACTATTTGGTGCTGCCGGTTTCGCCGTTTTATTGGTGGTGGCGGCTATGATCATGACCGTTACCTTCGAAGGCAAAATCCGCGTCAGGGTAGGTGAGGTCGTTGACGTATACGTGCCCTTGCAACAGGCGGTGCAGCGCATGGCAAGCGAGGGTCTGGTGTCCGGGGTGGCTATCCGCAACAAACTGCTCAATCCGTTGAGCGGTTCCAGTTGGATAGGAGAGGCGACCGCTTCGATGAAGAACTTCGACACCGAGCTGCAGACCGCAGCCATGCTGGTGCCGAAGAATACGAAACTGGCCGAAACGATTAATGAGATAGGAAAACTCTGGAAAACGAACAAGGCGCAGCGCACCAAAATCATCGAGCAGCTTAAAACGAATCGCTATCTTCAGGCTCGTCAGCTACTCGCCCAGTCCGATCCTGTCTGGAAAAAGATCAGGGCGCTGCTGCTGCAGGCTGGTACGATGACCGGCGACATCGAGATCGCCCAGAAGAATCAGATGCAGCAGATGCTGGCGCAGGCTTCCTGGTGGAGTTTGTCGCTGTCCATGATCGCCATTCTGATCGGCGGCGGTCTGACCGGTCTGGCCATCTTCGGGCTGATCCGCCGGATGGGACAGGTCGTGGTGATGATGAACGAGATCGCTCAGGGCGAGGGCGACCTGACGCGGCGCATGGTGGTTCACGAGCGCGGTGACGAGCTGGATCATTTGTCCGCGGCGTTCAATCGTTTCGTGGAACGTGTGCAGCGTCTGGTGGGTCAGGTGGCGGGTTCGACGGCGCAGCTGTCGGCGGCGGCCGAGGAGCTGTCGGCGACCAGCGAGGAGAGCAGCGGTCACGTGGAGCGCCAGCAGAGCGAGACCGAGCAGGTGGCCACGGCGATGAACGAGATGTCGGCGACCGTGCAGGAAGTGGCCAAGAACGCCTCGGAAGCGGCGCAGGCGGCGCGCGCGGCCGACGGGGA
>NZ_JARRQY010000053.1:0-22489 GCF_037381185.1 Acidihalobacter sp. | reverse complement strand
TCGGAGGCCGTGGCCGGCCGGCTCAGCAGATATCCCTGCATGCCGTGGCAGCCGTGCTGCGAGAGCCAGGCGCGCTGCATTTCCGTCTCTACGCCTTCGGCAACGACTGTCAGGTCGAGGCTGTGCGCCATGGCGATGATGGCGTCGATGACCGAACGGCCGGTTTGATCCGGGGCGATGTCGTGGACGAATGAGCGGTCGATCTTCAGGGTATGGATGGGCAACTGGTGTAGGTAGCTCAACGATGAGTAGCCTGTGCCGAAGTCGTCGATCGCAATGCTGACGCCGTGTCGGGCCAGGGCGGTGAGGCCCTGGGTGGCGACATTGACGTCTTGGACGATCAGGTTCTCCGTGATCTCCAGTTCCAGGCACTCGCCGGGCAGTTCATGGCGGGTCAGTGCGTGTATCACGTCGTCCACCATGGAAGCGCGTTTGAGGTCCAGCGCCGAAAGGTTGATTGCCATGCGAGGCGGCGCGATGCCTGCGGCGAGCCAGACCTTCATCTGATGAAGGGCCGCGTCCAGAACCCATTCGGTCAGGTGGTGTATGAGACCTGCTTCTTCGGCGAGATGTATGAAATCGTCGGGATATAACAGGCCGCGTTCCGGATGCTGCCAGCGCAGCAGCGCCTCCATACCGTTGATCCGATTGCCGTCGGCATCGAACTGCGGCTGATAGTGAAGCAATAACTCGTCGTTGTTCAAGGCGGCGCGCAGCCCCACCTCGAGGTCGAAGTGTTGCGAGAACTGCGCGTCCATGGTCTGCGAATAGAACGCCAGTCCGCCGCGGGTGTCGTTCTTCACGCTGTACATGGCGATGTCCGCGTTTTTGATCAGTTCCTCGTCGGTCCTCGCGCAGGCAGGTCTCGATGCGCTGGCCGACGGTGCGCAGCAGGCGGTCGCCTATGACATGGCCCAGCGAATCGTTAACGATCTTGAATCGGTCGAGGTCGATGAACATCACCGCGATCATGTTGCCCAGGCGCCTGGCTTGGGCGATGACCATGCTCAGCCGGTCCTTGAACAGCGTTCGGTTGGGCAGTCCGGTCAGCAGATCGTGGTAGGCCTGATAGCGGATCACGGCCTCGGCCTGCTTGCGGTCGGAAATGTCCCGTGCCACGCCGTAGGTGCCGAGGTGATGGCGCTTATCGCCCGCGTCGCGATTTGAATACAGCCCGGTAGCGCTGAGTTCCACACTCATGGCGCTGGTCGAGAAGCTCTTGGGGCTCTCGGCCTGGTTCTTGGGGCGCAGGCGCAGTTCGAGATTCTGTGTCGCACGCCTGCCGGTGCGGCGTTCGTTGAACGCGAATTCGGCCAGTTCCAGGTCCTCTTCATGGACCAGCTGCGTGTAGTGCTGACCGATCAGTTCCTCGCGGGTGTAGCCGAGCAGCTCTTCGACGCGTTGGTTGACGAAGGTAAAATGGCCCAGGCCGTCCAGGATGTAGATGATGTCGGGAGAGGTGTTGACCAGGAAGCGGTGCAGTTTCTCGGAATTGCCTAGTTTTTCCTGAAACAGTGCCGCATCGGCCTTCAGGCGCCGGCGCTCCAGCGTGATGCCGATACGCCGCAGGAGCTGCTCGGGCGTGTACGGTTTGAGCAGGAAGTCGTGGACACGGTGCCGCAGCGCATCCACTGCAGTCTCGAATGACGCTTCGCCGCTGATCACGATGATGTCCGTATGCAGCTCGTTGTACGCCACATAGTCCATGATCTGGTGGCCGTCGACCTCGGGCATCCTGATATCGATCAGGGCGATGTCGTAGGTTCCCGTCGCCAGCGCCTCGATTGCTTCGCGGCCGCCGCTGGCGGTATCGATCCGATAGCCGCTGAGCGAAAGCAGCTCGCGCACACTGGCGAGCAAGCGGGGGTCGTCGTCCACGGCCAGGATTCTGGCAGGTGAGGCGTCCATGCCCGGCTCGGAGCTTTTTTCTGCTCCGTTCGAGGTGCCGTCGGGGATGGGCACGACGTTATGCGGGGGCGATGTCATGAGGATGGTTCATCCGGCAGTCGTCTGGGTATGATTATCTGAAAGTGCGTGCCCTGGCTGGAGCTACTGCGACAGGTGATTCCGCCGTCGAGTTCATCCACCAACCGCTTGGTGATGGACAGACCGAGGCCTGAGTGCCCCTTGCCCTTGGTGCTGGTGACGGGGTCGAAAAGTGATTCAAGCACATGGGGCGGGAGTCCGGGGCCGTTGTCGGCCACGACGATGGCGACGAAGGGTTTTTTGCCGATGTAGACACCGTCTTCGGTCTGGATGCTGATGGTCTGTCCGTCGCCGAGCGCCTCGGCGGCGTTCTTGACCAGATTCACGAGTATCTGCTTGATGCTGTTGCGCGGTGCGGCAATGGTCGGAAGGGCATTGTCGAGAGTCAGCTCGATTTTCAGCCCGGCCGGCGCAAACAGGGTCGGGTGCAGCAGATTGGCGACATCGCGTATCAGGGTGTTCAGGTCGGCGCGGTCATCCTGCCCGGATTCCTCGGCGACTTCGGTCAGGCTGCGCAGGATTGCGCCGACGCGGGTGACTTCCTCGCCGATGATGCGCAGGTCCTTGGACACGTCGGTGTTGCCTTCCTCGATGCGCCGGCCGAGTATGGCCAGATAGTTGTTGATGATGCTGAGTGGGTTCTTGGCTTCATGCGCCACGCTGCGGGCCTGTAGTCGGTATTCCGACTCCTGTGCCTCGAGCATGGATTCATGCTGCTCCAAGCGCAGGCGCACGCCGGCAATGGAAGCGGCCAGTTCCTGCACGAACAAGGCGAGCAGGGGACGGCGATCCTCCAGGCGCGCTTCGTCGTCGGGGTTCACGCCGATGACGATGGCACCCACGAAATCCGTGCCGGACTTGAGGGCCATGGACAGCAGGCCCTGGCGGTCCAATAGCGCGGCGATTTCGCGATCGAGGACGCTGGGCTTGAAACTGTCCGGATGCTCGCGATTCCAGGGATAGTGACAACGCGGCCTGGCGTCCGCCAACACGTTGCCGATCAACGAATGTGGCGCCGGCAGCTGTAGTTCGAGTTCGGCCCAGATGGGGGCGGTGACGGTGGCGGCATATCCGGTCGCCCGGCTGCCCTCGTGATCGAGCAGGAAATAGCCCAGTTCGTGGATGCCGAAGATCAGGGTGGAGGCCAGGTGAGCAGAGGTCAGCAACGTTTCCAGGTCGTCGCTCGCCGACCACTGGCGGCGTACCGCCGAGATGACGTTGAGTTCGCCGAGACGCCTGGTCAGGTGCTGCTCGCTATCGCTTAGGGCGATGGTGGATTCGGCGGGGGCTTCGGGGTCGATGCCGAGGTCCGCGCAGGTCTCCCGCGTGTGTTCCGAGGCAGTGTGGTAGACGTCTTCCAGCAGGCTGGGTATCAGCCCGAGCATGCGGTCAGCGGCGACCATGCCGGTGGTGCTGGGGCCGTCGGTATCACCGAGTAGGCCGTTCGCAGCGGCGACTACCCGCACGAGATGGTGCGCGCCGGCGAGTTCGTCCGCATCGGCGTGGTGGAAACGCACGGCATCGGCGAGCGGTCCGCTGCGTCCGGCCTGGCGCAGCATATAGGTGCCGAGTTCGGCATGATCGTGGCCGAATACGGAACGTTCGTGTCGCAGCAGGGCTTCAGGATCGCTGCTCTGGTTCAGGACGGCGTCATAGCTCTGCGGGTCGAGCGCGAGCAGGGCGATCTGGCCGATGTTGCTGATGAGTCCGCCGAGGTAGGCTTCGTGCGGTGCCGAATAACCGCTGAGTCGTGCCAGCCGCTCGGCCAGGGTCGCGGTGAGCAGGGCATCGTGCCAGAAACGGCGCAGGCGCGGGGAGTGCGAACCCAGTGAGCGGTCCATGTGCTGGTAGACCGCGGCGGTCAGTGCCAGTGTGCGCATGGTGTCCAGCCCGAGCAGCATCAATCCCTGCTCGAGGCTCATTCGTCGGTCGCTGCTGTGCCGGCGGGCATAGACCGGGCTGCTGCCGAGTGCGACCACCCTGCTCGCCAATGCGGCATCCTGGCGGATAAGGGCGGCGATGTCGCTCATGCCGCTGTCGATGTTCTCGCAGGCATCAAGTAGCCGGAAAAGCACCTGCGGCAGGGATGGCAGGCGCGTGACATCGACGGCCTTGCCCAAAGATGCCGACACGCTGTTCATGTACTCCGCTCCGCCGTCGCTCACGGCCGATTACTGCATTGATTATGGATTTTGCACGGAAGCATCGTGGTCATGCCGCGGCTCCGAGACTGAATTCTTGATCCGGATTATCAGTGGCCTGTGCCTTGATCACATCCTGGTGTGGATGCCCTGATGGGGCGAATATTTGGCTGCCGGATCAATGAGCTACTATATGCACAATTAGTTGATCATTCCAGTCATGTTTATGTTGCTGTCGGCCTTATTCGCGAACCACCAGCACCGAGCATTTCGCATGGCGCACGACCTTGGAGGCGTTGGGGCCGATCAGGTAGTCCTGCAGGCCGGGCCGGTGCGAGGCGAGTACGATGAGGTCGGCCTTGACGGATTCGGCGGCGTCCAGGATCTCCGAGTAGATCGGGCCGTGGCCGATGATGTCATGCACGGCGACATCCTTCGGCACATGCGTGGTGACGAATTCGCGCAGGCGCCGCTGCATGTCCTCGATCATCTTGTGTTCGTAGTCCTTGGGGAAGTACTGGCCGACCACGCTGAAGCCGAAGTCGGGCACGACGGTCATGACGTGCAGCCGCGCCTCGTGGTTGCGCACCAGTTCGAGGGCGGTCGGCAGCGCCTTGCTCCAGGAGCTTTCCTCGCCGAGATCGACCGCCAACAGGATTTCCTTGAACATTTCGGGTTCTCCGCTCAGGGGCGGGCGGCGGCCTTCAGGCCGCCACCGCAGTCAGTTTGGCGCGCTTGCGGCGCTGGTTCTGGTACCAGGCGAGCAGGCCGAGCAACAGCAACGCGGGAATGAACATCAGCTGTTTGGGCAGCCGGTCGGTCTTGACCTGCACGCTCTTGATCTCCCAGCCGTAGCCGATGCCGTATTTCTGCGCGGTGCTGCCGAAGCCGACGTTGTTCACGATGAGCTTGCCGCCCTGCTGGCCGACGAACAGGCCGGCATGCGCCAGGCGCTTGGCGGCGTCGCCTTTCGGCCCCATCGGCAGGACGACGATCTTGTCCACGTGGTCGCCCTCGATGGTGTCGCCGACCACGCGCAGGCGCAGCGAGCCGCCGGCGGCGACCTTGTCCACGGCCTGCATCACGTGCGTGCCCGGTTCCAGCTTGTAGGCGGGCTGGATCATGTCCATCCAGAAGCCGGGGCGGAACAGGGTGAACGCGATCAGCAGCAGGGCGAGCACCTCGTACCAGCGGCAGCGGGTGACGAAATAGCCCTGGGTTGCCGAGGCGAAGGCCATCATGGCGAACAGGGCACTGACGAACACCAGCGCGAAGTGCCAGAAGCTGTGTACGCCGATCAGCAGCAGTTCGTTGTTGAAGATGAACATGAACGGCAGGATGGCGGTGCGGATGTCGTAGGTGAAGCCCTGCACACCGGTGCGGATCGGGTCCGAGCGCGCGATGGCCGCCGCGGCGTATGCCGCCAGGCCGACGGGTGGCGTGTCGTCGGCGAGGATGCCGAAGTAGAACACGAACATGTGCACCGCGATCAGCGGCACCACCAGCCCGCTTTGCGCGCCGAGGCCGACGATCACCGGCGCCATCAGGGTGGAGACGACGATGTAGTTCGCGGTGGTCGGCAGGCCCATGCCCAGCAACAGGCTGATCATGGCGGTGAAGATGAGCACCAGCATCAGGTTGCCGCCGGAGATGTAGCCGACGAACTCGGTCATCACCAGGCCGATGCCGGTCAGCGTGACGGTGCCGACCACGATGCCCGCGGCGGCGGTGGCCACGCCGATGCCGATCATGTTGCGGGCGCCGTTGATCAGGCCGTCCCACACGTCGAGCACGCCGCGCTTGCCCATCGCGCCGATGTCGCCGCTCTTGCGGAAGAAGGCCTTGAGCGGGCGGTGGGTGACGGCAACGACCATCAGGAACAGCGTGGCCCAGAAGGCCGACAGATCGGGCGAGAGGCGCTCCACGGCCAGGCACCACACCAGCACCACCACGGGCAGCAGGTAATACAGTCCTGACTTGATGGTCGGGCCGGGTTCGGGCAGCACGTCGAACTGCGGGTTCTCGTCCAGGTCCGGCAGGCGCGAGGCGTAGGCGACCAGCGCCAGGTAGGCCACGATCAGCACGCCGCCGAGCACGTAGGTCGCGCCGTTGCCGAACACGTCCTTGGTCCAGCCGATGCCGTAGTAGACCGCGGCGGTGAGCAGCACCATGCCGAAGAAGCTCATCACGAAGGAGATCAGCGAGCGGTGCCAGGGCTTGGGGTTGAGCCGCGGCAGGCCCTTGAGATCGAGTTTCAGCGCCTCGAGGTGGACGATGTAGAACAGCGCCATGTAGGCGATCAGCGCCGGCAGCGCGGCGGCCTTGATCACCTGGGTATAGGGAATGCCGACGTACTCGACCATGAGGAACGCGGCCGCGCCCATCACCGGTGGAGTGATCTGGCCATTGACTGATGAGGCGCATTCGATGGCGCCCGCCTTGTGTGGCGGAAATCCCACGCGCTTCATCAGCGGGATGGTGAAGGTGCCGGTGGTGACCACGTTGGCGATGGACGAGCCGGAGATCATGCCGGTCGAGGCCGAGGACACCACCGCCGCCTTGGCGGGGCCACCACGCATGTGGCCGAGCAGCGAGAACGCCACGCGGATGAAATAGTTGCCCGCGCCGGCTTTCTCGAGCAGCGAGCCGAACAGCACGAACAGGAACACCATCGAGGTCGACACGCCCAGCGCGACGCCGAACACGCCTTCGGTGCCCAGCCAGTACTGCGAGATGCCGCGGTCGAGCGAGACGGCCTTGTGCGCGATGACGTCGGGCATGTACGGGCCGAGGAAAGCGTAGCCGATGAACACGGTGGCGACCACCATCAGCGGCGGGCCGAGCGCGCGGCGGGTGGCCTCCAGCAGCAGTACGAGACCGGTCACGCCGACCACGACATCCATGGTCGTCGGCATGCCCGGGCGCTGCGCAAGTTGGTCGTAGAACAGATACAGATAAGCCGCGCAGAAGGCGCCGACCAGCGCGAACGCCCAGTCGAGCAGCGGGATACGGTCGCGCGCGGAATGCTTGAACGCGGGGTAGGCGGTAAAGGCCAGGAAAACGGCGAAGGCGAGGTGGATGGACCGCGCTTCGGTGTAGTTGAAAACGGCGAAGTTGAAGATGTAGGGCAGCGGGGAGGCAAACCATAGCTGAAACAGCGACCAGGTCAGCGCTACGCCGATCAGTATCTTCGCCGCCAGCGGGCCGGGTTTGCGGGCGCCCGTGTCGGCCTCCGCGATCAGGTCTTCCAACTCTTCCCGGGATGGGGCCTGCTCAGTCGTTTTCGCGTCGCTCATACGGGGGTCTCTCTCAGCCATGCGCGACCGTCGCCCGCGGTATGGTCGCCCGAGTCGCAGGCTGGGTAGGAAATCATGGACACGGCGTCTGGGGCTCGCATCCATCAGGCATCGGTCGGTTGCGGATTGCAGAGGGCGGGGATGCCCCGCCCTCTGCATCGGGTCCTACTTGAGCAGACCCTGTTCCTCATAGTACTTCTTGGCGCCGGCCGCCAGCGGAGCCGAAAGAGCGGCCTTGACCATCTCGGATTTCTTGAGATGCGCGAAGGCGGGGTGCAGTTTCTTGAACTGGTCGAAGTTGCTGAACACGGCCTTGACCAGCTCGTAGGTCACTTTCTCGGGCACCTTGGAGGTAGTCGCCACGGTGGCGCGCACGCCGAAGGTGGTCACCGGGTTCGGGTTGCCTCGGTACATGCCGCCCGGAATGGTCGCCCAGGAGTAGTAGGGCTCGCTGTCGACGATCTTCTTGATGATCGGACCGTTCACCGGGACGAGCTTGGCATCGCAGGTGGTGGTCGCTTCGGAGATCGAACCGTTGGGGTGGCCGACGGTGAAGACGATGGCGTCGACCTTGTTGTCGCACAGGGCCTTGGCCTGTTCGTTGGAGGCGAGCTGCGAGGTCAGCTTGAAGTCGCTCCTGGTCCAGCCGTAGGCCTTCATCAGCATGTCCATGGTGGCACGCTGACCGGAGCCCGGGTTGCCGATGTTGACGCGCTTGCCCTTCAGGTCGGCGAAGGTCTTGATGCCGGAGCCGGCACGCGCGACCACGGTGAAGGGTTCAGGGTGAACCGAGAACACCGCGCGCAGGGTCTTGATGGCCTTGCCCTTGAACGGGCCCTCGCCGTGGTAGGCCTTGTACTGCACGTCGGACTGCATCACGCCGAAATCGATCTCACCCTTGTTCAGGGCATTGGCGTTGTACACGGAGCCGCCGGTGGATTCCACCGAGCAGCGGATGTGGGTCTTGGCCCGATCCTTGTTCATCAGGCGACAGATCGCACCGCCCAGCGGATAGTAGACGCCGGTGACGCCGCCGGTGCCGATGGTGATGAAGTCCTCGCCGGCAGCGCGCGCCTGGGAGACGGGAACCAAAGCGATGCCCGCGGCCAGGGTGGCGGCGAGGGTTGCACCCGAAAGCTTCTTGTTCATGCGAAAACCCCTATTTTGCATGTTCATAGTAGTTGTAGTGTGGAGATCGACCGTTGCCCATCTTCGGTGCAAGGGCAGCCTGACGACGGAGCCACCGTCGTATCTCTACGTTTAGGCGGCTGTCGCCACCTGGCAGCGGCTTTTTTTGCCGCTGCGAAACCCCGTCGAAACGGGAGGGATTGCTCTCCATCCGCGGCAACTTTAGCCTAAAAAGGTGCGTCTTGCCCTATCCGGAGCTGCTAGGCCACATTCGGGATGCGGCACGGCGAAGAACGGGCGACTCCGGATGCAAGTCGGAGGCCAGCCGGGGTTGCTGTCCGGAAGTGCTACATATTCCTGTTTCGTTTGAGCAGTCGGCACCGGCTCGGCTGCCTTGTTTTGGGGCGTGTCGGTGGCGCCGCGCACTGTTGTGGCGCGTACGATTCGTTTCCGCCCGCCAAGCTGCGTACAATGCGCGCCTTGGAGCGTGGCTCGTTTCCGTGCGGTTGTGCGCAGGCGCTGCGCACGGAGTGCATGGACTGGCACCGAATGTGTATAAGGCCAACGATCCCCGTCCGGCCGGCGGACGGGTCGGACGACGGATTACGACAAGGGATTGATGCGGGCGATGAGCTCGATGAATGACAATGCTGCGCCGCAGGAAGGGCATGCGCGCCTGGAACTGGCCGGCATCACCAAACGGTTTCCCGGCGTGGTCGCCAACGACGATGTATCGCTGAGTGTGCGCCCCGGCGAGATCCATGCCCTGCTCGGCGAAAACGGGGCCGGCAAAAGTACCCTGATGAAGATGATCTACGGCCTGCTTGAACCGGACGCTGGCAGCCTGTTGTGGGACGGACGCGAGTTGCGCATCGAGGGCCCCATGCATGCGCGTGCGCTGGGCATGGGCATGGTGCAGCAGCACTTCGCTTTGCTCGAGAGTCTGACCGTGGCCGAAAATCTCGCGCTGACGCTCAATCGGCACGGCCGCTGGGATCCCGAGCGCATCGTGCGACGGGTGGAGGAGGCCGAGCGCGAATACGGCCTGCGCGTACACGCGCGCCGGCCGGTACATCGACTCTCGGTCGGTGAACGCCAGCGGGTGGAAATTCTGCGCTGCCTGTTGCAGGAGGAGCCGCTCAAGCTGTTGATTCTCGACGAGCCGACCGCGGTGCTGACGCCGCAGGAGATCGAGAGCCTGTTCGCGATCCTGCGCAGACTGGCCGCCGAAGGGCTGAGCATTCTCTTCGTCAGCCACAAACTGGATGAGGTGCGTGCGCTGTGCCATCGCGTCACGGTGCTGCGCGGCGGCTGCGTGGTGGCTCGCAGCGACACCGCCCAGGTCTCGGTGGAGGAACTGGCCGCCCTGATGGTTGGCGACGCGCCGCCGCCGCTGCGCGAACGCAGCCGGCCGACGATCGAGCCGCAGGTGCGCATGGCCGTCTCCGGGCTCAATCTGCCGACGCATGATCCGCACGGCACCGAGCTGGTGGAGGTCGGTTTCGAGCTGCGCCAGGGCGAAATCCTCGGTCTGGCCGGCGTATCCGGCAACGGTCAACAGGAACTGATGGCGGCGCTGGTCGGCGAGCGCGCGGTAGCGCCGCAAGCGGTGGTGCTGGACGGCCGCTCGGTGGGGCACCTGAGTGTGCGTGCGCGGCGCCGCATGGGACTGCGCTACGTGCCCGAGGAACGTCTGGGCAAGGGGGCGGTGCCGGAGCTTTCGTTGGTCGACAACGCGCTGCTCACACGCTGGCCGCAGGCCCTGCGCTGGGGCTGGCTACGCCTTGCTCAGGCGCGCGCCATGGCCGAGGTGCTGTGCTCGAAACACCAGGTGCGCCAGGCCGGCGTGAATCAGCCGGCAGCTTCGCTGTCCGGCGGAAATCTGCAGAAGTTCATCATGGGCCGGGAACTGGACCAGAATCCCGAAATCTTCATCGTTGCGCAGCCGACCTGGGGGGTCGATGTGGCCGCGGCGCGGCGCATCCAGGACGGACTGTTGGCCTTGCGCGAACGTGGTTCGGCGCTGTTGGTGATCTCCGACGATCTCGACGAACTGTTGCTGCTGTCCGACCGCATCGTGGTCATGAGCGGCGGGCGGGTCTCGCCGGTACGACCGGTGGAGGAGACGGGCCGCGCCGAGCTGGGGCAGTGGATGGGCGGCAGTCAGGATGGTTGGGAGGCGTTCGGCGATGCGGCTTAGACTTTTGCGTCGCGCCCAGCCTTCTCTCGTTATGCGGATCCTCGCGCCGGTGCTGGCGGCACTGACCGCCGCGCTGATCGCCTTCGCGTTGCTGGCGCTGTCTGGCAAGGCGCCGCTGGCCGGCTTCTACGCGTTGTTTCTGGCCCCTTTGAGCAGTGCCGAAGGTTGGGCGGACGTGTTGGTCAAGAGCGCGCCGCTGGCGCTGATCGGCGCCGGTCTGGTGGTGGCCTTTCGTTCGCGAGTCTGGAATATCGGGGCACAGGGTCAGTACATCGCCGGTGCAGTGCTGGGCAGTGCGATCATCGTGCACGATCCTCAGGTGGCCGGCGTCTGGGTGATACCGACGATGCTCGTGCTCGGCATCATCGGCGGTGCCGCTTACGCTGCCATCCCGGCATTTCTCAATACGCGTTTCAATGCCAACGTGATCCTGACCAGTCTGATGCTGGACTACGTCGCCCTGTCCGGCCTGCACTACCTGACCTTCGGGCCGTGGCGCGATCCGTCCAACTTCGGTTTTCCCGGCTCCGTCAGCTTTCCCAGTGCCGGCTCGCTGCCGGTGATCTGGCCGGGTACGCAGTTCGACATCGGTGCATTGGTGGCTTTCGCCGCGGCGCCGCTGATCTGGCTGCTGCTGCGCGGCACGCTGTTCGGCTTTCAGGTCCGCGTGTCGGCCAGCGATGCCGCCTCGACCTATGCCGGTTTCAGCCGCCCGCGCGTGGTCTGGACGGCGCTGCTGCTCAGCGGCGCGATGGCTGGGCTGGCGGGGTTGATGCAGGTCGCCGGGCCGATCGATCAGTTGCAGACCAACATCGCGTCGGAGATGGGCTTTGCAGCGATCATCGTCGCCTATCTCGGTCAGCTCAATCCGCTCGGCGTATTGCCCTCGGCGCTGCTGGTCGGCCTGTTCTACGTCGGCGCCAACAACGCGCAGATCACGCTCGGCCTGTCGTCCTCACTGGGCCAGCTGCTGCAGGGAGTGCTGCTGTTCACGCTGCTCGCCAGCAACGTGCTGGTTCACTACCGTCTGACGCGGGTGCGTGCATGACCACCGCTGTGTGGGTTTCGCTGCTGGCGGGCGTGGTGGTCGCGGCCACGCCGTTGCTGCTGGCTGCTGCGGGCGAACTGGTCTGCGAACGCGCCGGCCTGCTCAACCTGGGGGTGGAGGGCATGATGGCGGTCGGGGCGGTGTGCGGCTTTATCGCGGCATTCCACTCCGGCAATCCGTACGTGGGGCTGCTGGCCGGCGTGGGCGCGGGTGCGCTGTGCGGCCTGCTGTTCGCCTGGCTGACGGTACAGCTGGTGGCCGATCAAGTGGCGACCGGCCTGGCGCTGACCATTCTCGGCCACGGGCTGAGCGGGTTCATCGGTCACGGCTATGCGGGCGAGTCGATCAAAGGGCTGGCGGCCATCCCGCTGCCGGGGCTGTCGCAGATCCCGGTTCTCGGGCCGATCCTGTTCGATCACTCCCTGCCGGTCTATCTCGCGCTGCTGCTGGTGTTCGGCGTGCACTGGTTCCTGACCCGCAGCCGCGCGGGGCTCACGCTGCGCAGCGTCGGCGAGGATCCCAAGGTGTCCTACAGCCTGGGCCTGCGCGTCTACGCCGTGCGCTATGCCGCCGCGGTGTTCGGTGGGGCCATGGCGGGTTTTGCCGGCGCCTTCCTGTCCACCACCTACACCCCGATGTGGGCCGAAGGCATGGTCGCCGGGCAGGGCTGGATCGCCGTCGGTCTGGTGGTGTTCGCCACCTGGCGCCCGCTGCGCCTGTTGTTCGGGGCCTGGCTGTTTGCCGGCGTCGGCATCGGCCAGTTGTTCTCCCAGGCGGCGGGCCTGGCGCTGAATACCTACCTGCTTTCCGCGCTGCCGTATCTGGCGGTGCTGGTCGCGCTGGTGCTGATTTCGCGCGATCCTTTGCGTATCCGTTTAAATACCCCCGCATCACTGGGCCGGCCGTTCCGGGCAGAGACGTAAGGGGTTTTGCTGCTATGCCTCTCAGTCGAAGGAGAACAATCACATGAGTTCACGTCGCGATTTCCTGAAGACCGCCGCCGGTCTGACCGCCGCCGGCGCCATCGGCGGCCTGCCGCTGACCAGTCTGGCCGCCGACGGCTACTACAAGATTCCGCTGAAGAAGCCGCTCAAGATCGGCTTCGTGTACATCGATCCGGTCGGCAACATCGGCTGGTCCTACCAGCATGAGCTGGCGCGCAAGTACATGGATAAGAAGCTCGCCGGCCTGGTCGAGTCCACCTATGTCGAGAACGTGCCGGACGCGCGCGCCGAGGCCGTGTTCCGCAAGCTCGCCAGCACCGGCCATCAGCTTATCTTCACCACTTCGTTCAGCTACATGAACCCCACGCTGAAGGTGGCCAAGGAATTCCCCAACGTCATCTTCGAGCAGGCCACCGGTTTCAAGACCGCCCCCAACATGGGCAACTACAACGGTCGCTTCTACGAGGCGCAGTACCTCACCGGCCTGGTCGCCGGCGCGATGACGAAGAGCAACAAGATCGGATTCATCCTGCCGTTCCCGATCCCCGAGGTGTACCGCGTGGTCGATGCGTTCGCCATCGGCCTGCGCGAGACCAATCCCGAGGCCGCGGTGAGCACCGTGTGGGTCAACACCTGGTACGACCCGAGCAAGGAGCGCGAAGCCGCGCAGACCCTGGTCGCCTCGGGCGTGGACGTGATCGCCACGCACACCGATTCGCCGGCGCCGATGCAGGTCGCCGAAGCGCACGGCATCTACGCCATCGGCCAGGATTCCAACCAGCTCAAGTACGGCCCCAAGGCGCAGCTGACCGGCGTCATCGACAACTGGGGACCGTACTACGTGGAAACCGCCAAGCGCGTGCTGGACGGCCGCTGGAAGCCCGAATCGTTCTGGGGGGGACTCAAGTCGGGGATCGTCGAGTTGGGGCCGCTCAATCCGGCGATTCCGAAGGATGTGGTCGAGCTGGTGATGAAACGCAAGGCCGATATCGAGAGCGGCAGGTTCAATATCTTCGCCGGTCCGCTGCACGATCAGAGTGGCGCGCTCAAGGTGCCGGCCGGCAAGTCTCTGAGCGACGGCGAACTGCTAGGCCTGCAGTGGTTCGTGCAGGGCGTCGAAGGCAAGGCCAGCTGAGCGGGGCGCACGTGACTTCCCAGGCAGACATGGGCGCGCTCATTGCGCGCCTGCCCAAGGTCGAGTTGCACCTGCATATCGAGGGCACGCTCGAACCCGAGCAGCTGTTCGCCTTCGCCAAGCGCAATGGGGTGGCACTCAGCCACCCCGGCGTCGAGGCGCTGCGTGCGGCCTACGATTTCCACAACCTGCAATCCTTTCTGGACCTGTACTACCAGGGCACCGCGGTGCTGCAGACCGAACTCGATTTCTACGAGCTGACCATGGCCTATCTGGAGCGCATCGCCGCCCAGAACGTGGTGCACACGGAAATCTTCTTCGATCCGCAGAGCCACACCGACCGCGGTATTCCCTTCGCTACCGTGATCGACGGCATCACGCGGGCGCTTGCCGAGGGCGAGCAGCGCCTCGGCGTCAGCTCTAAGCTGATCCTGTGCTTCCTGCGCCATCTCGACGAGGACGCCGCCTTCGCCACGCTCAAACAGGCCGAGCCGTATCTGGACCGCATCGCCGCGGTCGGTCTGGATTCGAGCGAGGTGGGGCACCCGCCGTCCAAGTTCGAACGCGTGTTCGCCGCCGCTCGCGGCCATGGCCTGCTGACCGTGGCGCACGCCGGCGAGGAAGGCCCCCCTGAGTACATCTGGGAGGCGCTGGATTTGCTCAAGGTCTCGCGCATCGACCATGGCGTGCGCTGCGTCGAGGATGCCAAGCTGGTCGCGCGGCTGGCCGAGGAGCGGATGCCGCTGACCGTCTGCCCGCTGTCCAACACGCGCCTGTGCGTGTTCCCGGACATGCGCGCGCACACGCTCAAGCAGATCCTCGATCTGGGGCTCAAGGCCACCATCAACTCCGACGATCCGGCCTATTTCGGCGGCTACATGACGGAGAACTTCACAGCCGTACAGCAGGCCTTCGGCTTCGGTCCGGAGGAGTTGCTGACTCTGAGTCTCAATTCGGTGGAGGCGTCCTTCCTCGACGCGCCGGCCAAGGCGCGCATCGCCGAGTCCATGCTGGCTGCCGCCGCGGCGTGACGTGTAGGCCGCAGCGGACCGGGCGTCCGCTGCGGCAAGGTTCGCGCAAAGCATCGGTTTGGACCGTCTTCAGACAGAGCGGTGGCCGTTGTATGCGTGCTGGCCGGATCGGCTCGGCGCTGGATTCAGCTGTTGCGCACCAGGAGCTTGGGGGCGGGCAAGTCTCGCGGGCGGGGCTCTTCGTCCGTGGTCAGCGCGGCATCGATCGCATCCCGCATGTCCTGCAGTGTCCGGCGGTCGAATTGTCCCTCGGAAATCGCGGCCGATACATGCGAGGGCGATACCGGCGGTGTGCGCCCGAACAGGCGTATGAAACTGTCCGCGACCCGTTGCGAGAGCGCCATCAAGCGCGCTTCGTCGCCGCGCAGCTCCATCATCAGCAAGGCGATCAACGCTTCGGCGTCATGCAGGCTGCGGCCCTCGCGGCGTGCATAGAGCTTTTCCAAGGTCAGCGCCATGGAGCGAAGGGTTTCGGCCGGATAGTCGCTGTTTTCCAGGTATCGATAAAGCGTACGGTCGAATGCAAACGGCAGCGCCTTGAAGCGCTGCGTGAACGCGCTTACCAGGGCATTGATCGCCTCGGCCGTTTCGGTCTGCTCCAGCTCACCGGTTTCCTGCAGTGCCTGCAGGGCGTGGGCCAGCAGTTCATGTACACGCCGTGGTTCCAGGCGCGTGAGTTCGGCGATGGACGGTACGGTGGTCCGGGATTCGGATGACGATTCGCCGACTCGAGCCGTGACCAGGCCCGAGAGACTGCGCCGCACATTGCCCGGGATCTGGCCTATGGCCGTGTGCTCGAGTCGTTTGGCGAGTTCGTAAAAGCACAGGCTGGCGGGCGCGTCATAGCGCAAGTAGATCACCGGGCGTTGTATGCGTACTGCGGCCTTGAGCGTTTCGTCGGCGAGAATATACCCGAAGGCCTTGACCTGAAGCCGCAGGTACTTGGCAACGGCCGCCTGGAAACGCTGGAAGACGCTGCGAAACTCGAGGGTGTCCGCCACCTGGTTGACGATGACCCGGGTCGGCGCACTGATGCCTTCGCGGCGCATCACGCGCAACAGGGAAAAGCTGTTGGTCAGCGATGTCGGTTCGGGGGTGATGACCATGAGGATCAGCGCCGCCGCCCTCAGGAAGAACAGCACATCGCGGCTGCTGCCCGCAGCGGTGTCGATAATGATGTAGTCGAACTTCGACTCCAGTGTGGCGATGGCCTTGCCGAGATGCTGCCGCTGCAAGTCGTTGAGATCATCGCAGTCGGCGATGCCCGATGCCGCGGGCACCACGGAAACGCCTCCCGGCGCTTCGATCAGTACATCCTCGATCGAATGCCGGCCGTCGAGCACGTGTTCGATGGTCAGCCTGGGAGCGAGTCTCAGCAGGATATTGGCGTTGGCCTGGTTGGTGTCGGCATCGAACAGGCATACGCGCAGGGATCGGCTGGACAGGGCGGCGGCCAGATTGACGCTGATGTTGGTTTTACCTACACCGCCTTTGCCACTGGTAACGGCGATGATCTCGGCCTTGCTAGCCATCTGTCCATTCCACCACGTTCGCTCGTTTGTCGCGGCTTATTGCTATCGTCCGACGTTCGCCAATATCGGAGTAGCGGGGCCGTGATTCAAATCATGCCACAGAGTAGTGCAGAGTAGTGCGGGATAGGTTGTACGTTAATTCTGACGTTTGATGGCCAGCATGATTTCGGCTCGGTCGGAGCGGTGTTGGCGCCCGAGTTCGTGCTGAAATGACCTCATTGCCCCGGCCCCTAAATAGAGCCAACTTCAGCCCGTTTGTGCCGATCCGGGGAAGGTCTCGGAGCGCCGTTCTACAATCGGCTTCGATGGCCGCAGCCTCTGACCTGCACAGGCGGCCCGATCCATTGAATACAGCCCTGAAGCAGGCTCTATTTAGAGGCCGGAGCAATAGTCGAACGAGCGCATCGTCGGCGCCGGGTGTTTCGCGCAGATGAATGCCGAGTACCCGTCGAATGGTCCCTGGCGGTTCATACTGCATCGGGTCGTGGGCGGCGAGGGTGAAGCCGTCACCGATGTCGGCGTGACCGACGGCGTGCAGAGCGCCCGGGCCCTCTCGTTTGGCGCTGCGCCCGGGCAAGCGCCGGACCTTGCCCCAGGATGCGTTGGGCCGGGCTCGCGAGCGCCTGGAGCAGGCCAAGGCGCGCGTGCGGGCCAAGGTCGAGCATCCGTTCCAGGTCATCAAGCAGCGTTTCGGGCATCGCAAGGTGCGTTACCGGGGGCTGGCCAAGAACCAGGCGCAGCTCTACACGCTGTCCGGCCTGGCCAATCTCGTGTTAGCCAGAAGACGGTTGCTGGAGACGTGTGCCTGATGATCGGATCAAAGAGCAAAACACGCCTGCGGGGGCTCGAAATCGAAGCCAATAGGCCGGCGTCAACGACGATGACGTCGTAGTTCGCGCCACCGTGGGCGGATACGCGAGGGGCCAAACGCCTCGCCGGCTGAATCAGCGATAGGCCAGGTTCAGATGCACCTCTTCGCACAGGCGGCGTTCGGAACGGATGCCGAAGCAGTAGCCGACGATCAGCATCCGATCAGCAGGGCTGGGTCGACGGAAGGACGGCCCGTATGGCTGTAGTGTGGTGCCAGATGCGGGTGCAACTGACTCAGATCGAGAAACCGGTCGATGCCGCGCAGCAGATGATCGGCCGGTACGTGATCTTCGAGCTTGAAGGCATAGAACAGCGGGGCCTGCTGCATTTCCTGACGTCCCATCATCGCGCCACTCTCCGCTCGATCGATGGAACCTCAGTGGACCCGCTCTACACCACCATTTCAAGAGAGTTTTTCAACAGAATCGGCCGCCTTCGACCTGTCGTTCTGGCAATACGCCGGGAGTGGACTTGCATATCCGCCAAAAAACCGTACATTAAAAAAGGAATATAGGCTTCCATTCATCAACCGTAGCCGGTGCGCACTCGGCGCACTGGCCGGTTTCCGACACGGGGTCCCTGCCGATGACGTCCGGTCAATCCGTCGCAGCGCATCTTTCCGCACCGGCGCGGCTCCTGCCGGCCGATCCGCTGGTATTTCGCGAGATGGTTATCGACGTCGTCCGGGCGGTGCAGGCGCAACGTCCGGACGGCTTCCTGCATCTTCTTTATTCGCCCGAACTGGCCGATCCTCTGGATCTGCGTGACGATATCCGTCGGGAAGTCGGCTTGCTGCGCCGGGAATGGGCAAGCACCTACCCGCAGCCGGATATCGACTTCGCCCGCTTCCTCACGCTCGACTGCCGCCGCGTTGCGGCCTATATGTGCGAGACCGATTCGGCACTTGACGATCCCCTGTTCGAAGCGAGTATCACGCAGGCCCACGCCGAGGCTCATCTCGGCGTTCAGGCAGAGCCCGAACTGGGCAACGACACGCCCAATTTTTCCCCCTATGCCGTATGCGGCTGGGTTGCGACCACGCAGAGCGCCGCCGAGCTTGCCCGGCGCCTGCAGCGGTGCAACCGTCTCGGACGGCTGCACCACTACCACTGGCTGCGCTGGCACAACCCCGTGTATCACGCCGCGCTGTGGCCAGTGCTCACTTCGGAACAGCGCCGCATCCTGCTCGGCGATGCCCTTTGGATCGCCCCCGGTCCGCTCGGACGGCTGCACCTTTACCAGGCCGATCCGCAGCCGGCGGATGCTGCCCCGCTGCCTCTGTCATTCTCTCTGGACAAGGCACAGCTCGAACGGCATCGCGATGCCCCGGCCGCCGTAGCCCTCGCGCGCAGCTGGCAGGCCGCCGAGGGAGACTGTCCGTTGCCGGCCGACGCCCTGAAGCGGGTCCTGCGCCACCTCGACGACGCCCGGCGTCTGAAGTTGCGCGGCGAGGATCGCCAGCTTTACGCCGGCGCCATGCTCCGAATGGCTCCGGGCGCCGAACGTGCCGCCGAATGGACCAGCCTGCTCGACCGGACCGTACGCGGCGAGAACAAACTTCGCGACGGCATCGCCGTGCTGCCCGAACGTTTCTGGTCCGGCGGCACGCTGGACGATGCCCCTTTCGACACCGCACCGAGGAACCCGCCACATGACTGAAGGCGCCGTGCTGGAAGCTCCCTCCACCGCCAGACAGGTGCTCGACATGGTCGCCGGGGTGCCGCTGCCCGATCCCGCCGCCGTCTGCCAGCCCTGCCACCGCCTGGACCTGCAGCTGCTGATCGTCACACCCTCCGTCGTCGCCGGACGCCATGCCGACGCGCTGCAAGCGGCGGGCTACCGCTGGGCCGATGCCCTCGATCCCGCGTTCGGCGCCCTCCCCCGCGAGGCCACGATTCCCGTCGCCCGGCTGCCGCAGGCCGGTTACGTCTACCTCTACTATCCAGCGCGCGGGCGCTGGGATGTCTGGCAGGTCATGCGCGATGGCCTGACCCGCAAGATCGTGCACCAGGCCGACGAACGCCAATGCGCCGGACGCCTGTCCGGCTTCGCCGGAGCCGCCCCGCCCAAGCAGTGCTCGCGCGGGGCCAAGAACCTGCTCGCGCATACCGTCTGCATCGAAGGCGCCCACACCCTAGACACCGTCTGGTTCGCCTACAGCGCCGAACTCTGGCCGTTCGGCGTACTCCAGCGCTATGCCGCCAATCCGGAGGTCGAGGCCGGCGGCACGCGCGCCAGGCTGCGCGACCTGCGCGGGCGCGAACTGCCGCTCAAGCGCCTGATGGCCGGCGCCGGCGCGCCCGGCTGTCTGCCGCTGGACCGCGACACCCTGGCGCACCACGTTGCCGACTTTGCCGATTCCGCGCCGCCGGCTTACGCCGCTGCCTTCCGCGATGCGGTGCGTCCCCTGGACACCGGCTGCATCGGCGAAGCCGAAGCCTTCGCCGCGGACGTGCGCGCCGTCGAGAAGCGCAGCGGCACGCAGGCCGATCCCGAGGTCTACGCCGGCAAATCGGCGGTTCTCATGCTGCCCGATCCCGTGGGCGTCGCCGAGCAGTACAACCAGCTTCGCCTGCTCTCCAGGGAGGCCCGTGACGCCTGGGTACAGGGCGGGCCCGATGCCGCCGGGAGCCACAGCGACCCCTTGCGCGCGTGGAAGCTGCGTTCGGCGCTGCACGAGGAAATGATCGAGAGCTGGGTCTACGCGCAGAAACTGCACGAACAGAAACAGCTTGCCGCCGCAGGCGCCTACCGCGACCACCAGATCATCTCCGGCGACGCCTACCGCCACATCCAGGCCGAGGAACGGCGCACCGGCAAACCCTACGGCCCGCCCGGCACACGCTACGAAAAGCTCGCCGGCCCCGTCGAGCGCTACCGCGTCACCTGGCCCGAGCACAGCGTGCAGAGCGGCCTCGAAGGCATCGCCCACGCCAACGCCCGCAGCCGCATCGAGCGCTACCGCGGCAAGGTGCGCCTGGAACACCTCGACGGCTTCCGCGCCGGCTTCAAGCGCACCGCCGACGACTGGGAACAGCGCATCGCCGCGTTCGACGCCGATTTCGTCGCCTGGCTGCGCCGGCCCGAACTGGCCGCTGCCGTGCGCTACGATGCGGACGAATGCCTCGACCTGACCCGGCCCAGGCCCGAAGACGGCACGCCGCTGCAGCAGGTCGAAGCCTGGACCGCGCGGCTGCGCACCGTCGGCAGATGCTGGGGCGGCGGCGCGCTCACCCCGGTTTCCGCGCGCGAACTCGCCGAGGCCTACGGCAAGGACCCCGACGCCCCGGCCAGGTGGATCGACCAGGCCCTGCTGCAGCCCTTCGGCGCGGCTCAGGCGATCGTCGGCTCCCCCGGCGGAGCCAAGGACGTCGCCGAGAAGATCAACCTCCTGCTCAACGAACTTCCGGAGAAAACCCGGGAGATCCTGCACCTGCGCCGCGAAGTGTACGGCGAGCACCTGCTCCAGCTCACCCAGGCCGGCAGCCAGGCCGCCTATCTGCGCGCCTCGCTGGTCGACCCGGCGCACGCCAGGGCGCTCGGCCTGGCCCCGATCGCGCCGAACGAGGCCGAACGCGCGTTCACCCTGCAGATCCGTACCGCCGCCATTCTCGACCTCATGGCCGACCCCGCCGGCGAGCGCTACGTTACCATCGGCATAGAACTGCCCCCCGGCCAGGCGCTGGACGCCGCGGCCCGCGCCTTCCAGCGCGGCGAGATCGCCATGAAACTGCAGACCAAGCTCGAGACCGACCGCCGCGTACGCCGCTGGAGCGCGATGAAACTGCACAAGCTCGCCGGGCGCGCCGGCCTCGACACGCCCGAGTACCAGCCCGTCATCCTCACCCGCTCGCGCCTCGCCGAACTGGAGAAGCTCGCCGCACGCCACGGCGACGACCTGGTCGAGGTGGTCGCCGCCGGCGCACTCGGCGAAAACCTCCCGGCGACGCTGCGCCTGCCGAGGAGCGTGGCGCTCAACCTCATCGGCGAGCAGGCCGAGGCCGCCCTGGCCGCGCGCCAGGCGCTGCTCTCGCGCACCGGCGCCACCGCCGGCGTGCTCGGCGTGTTTCAGGCCTACGCGCTCTGGCACGCCCTCGGCCGCCTGCGCGACACCGAGGGCTACGCGCACACCGACGTCATGATGAGCGTGCTCGACAGCGCCGCCGGACTGCTCGAAGGCGCGCTCAACGTCGCCTCCGGCTACTACGAAATCCGCGCCGCCGGCGGCCGCCTGACGCTGGCCAGCGTTTCGGTGCGCGCGGCCACGATACGCCTGGCCGGCGGTATCGCCGGCGCTGCGGCCAGCGCGTTCGCCGCCTACGCCGCCTATGCCTCTTACTGCTCGGCCAGGGAGCGGGGGAGTAAGGCGGCTATGGAGGAGTATCTGAATAGTTCATGGCTATTTCGCTTTTCTTCTGGATCAAGTTTTGTTGGTACTGCCCTTCTTTTCGCATCAAAGACCACGACCCGATTAGCCCTGTCGGAGGCCGTCGTCACCCGCATGGGCGGTATCGCGCTGGCCGAGCTGGCCGGCGAGGCGCTGACCGGCGTCGGCCTGCTGCTTGGACTCGTCGGCTTTGCCTACATGCTCTATGCCGTGAGCCTGGAGGACGATCTCAACGAGGTCTTCCTCAAGCGCAGCTACTGGGGCGAGGGCCGCGCCGCGGCGGCGCCCTACGGCAGCGAACTGCGCCCGCCCATCGCCCTGGGCCCGGACGGCGACAACCTCGACGTCAAGCCGGCGAACCGCCCGGCCGCCGACGATGCCGCGGCGTTCGAGCGCTGGGCGCGGCGCGGGCTGGAGCAGGAAGGCCAGGGTTTTCGCGCGTTGTCCGTCGGGCTGGACGCCACGCTCGAATGGGCCGACGGCGACGCGGTGGTGGCCCATCTGAAGACCCCGCGTGGCGACGCACGCCGCTTCGCCGCCTACACCCTGACCGTGGAGGACGCCGGCGGCGCCCGACTGGCGCAGCTGCGCAACGAGGCGGGCGAACTCGAGGCAGGGCCCGCCGGTGCGTCGCTCAAGGCCGAACTGGCGCTCGATCCCGCCGTCTGGGCCGCGGGCCGCTGGGCGCGGTTCGAGTACGCGCTCTACACGCGCGAGCCGCGCGACGCCACGCTGCGCGACACGCTGCGGGTGGAGAAACCCGCATGAGGGGCGCCGAGCGCCGCGCCCGG
>NZ_JARRQY010000052.1:0-23066 GCF_037381185.1 Acidihalobacter sp. | reverse complement strand
GCTGATGATCGATTGACTCTTTATTTCTTCATGGCGCATAAAGCTAATGCGCTTCTCCACGGCGGTAAAGAAACGCATAAAATGGGTCAAAACAACTTCCGGGTCGGCGTCCGCATAGTACTGATAAAACAGTGCTCCTTTTTCATCCAGCACAAAAATTTCAGTGCTACCGTTTAATCCCTTGTAATAGAAACACTGCACCACATCCGGTTCGTTACGGCTGTAGATCAAAGGCAGAAAAGTTTCTTTGAGTGAACGTTCATCAAACACCATCCGATGAAACTGCCTGCTGGTATGCCCCAGGTAGTGCATTAATGCATGCTGACTGGTGTGCTCAACGTAGCGCGGCACCTCGTCAGCCATTTCGATCACATAGTGGGAATGACCAACACTCACCACGTACCGGGTATCCGGACCGTACTTAGGGTCGTAAAACAACTTGATGACCTCCTGAAACAGTCCCTTTACTCTCTCTTCCACTGCGCTGCCCAACGCAGCGTCGACAATGTAGACGTGAGGAACCGGTGGCACGATAGCGGAAGAACGAGGGAAGCCCTTTAGGTAATGGCACAGCGTATCCATCACTGCATTGTGACCGGCATAGCGCTGTACCAATGCCTCACGCCAACTGTTCAATAGCAGATGATCCAACGACAACACCAGACTGCCCTGATGGTGGCCATGCCTGAAGGGGTCGGTATGCCCCAACGCCGCAAGATTACGATGCGCCTCGCGCACCAGGCCCGTGCGCACGCTGCGCGTGCCGTCGGCCAGCGTGGTGCGCAAGGCGGCGCGCTGGCCCAGCATGGCCTCCAGCGACAGGCCGGCATCGCTCGACAGCGCGTCGACGGTCCACACGTAACAGGCCGACAGCGCTTCGTGCCCGCTCCAGCGTTCGACCTGCAAGTGCGCCAGCGGGCCGTCGCCCTCCAGGGCATACAGGCGCCTCTCATCGCTGAACGTGGCTAGGGCCGCAGCGGCCGATGTGAACATCTGCGCAGTGTCCACCATACCTCTCCCAAGAAAATCCGATCGCCAGGTAATGGGCCAGATACTAATGAACACGGCAGCACAAAACCATATTTTTTGTGAAGTATTGAGCAATACCCCACTCGCCGGACGCCATACGCCCGAATGAGCCGGGCCAAGGCTTGCGCTCTACCACGCCGTATTTCCATGGAATCCACATGGATTACGGCTTATCCTTGTCCTGGGCTGAAGACGCTGGCAACGCTGCTCCTCCATGGACGGAACTGCCGAACGGCGCATCGACGAACAACATCAATAAATGCAGGGGGCACTGCAATGCCGGGCTATCGCCGCATATTTTCCGTTCTCGTCCTATGGCTGACGGTGCTGACGCTCGGCCTGGGCGGCTGCGACCGTACGCCGTCTCACGACAAGGCCAAGACCCAGAGCGCGGCAGCCGATACCGAGGCGACGGCGAAAGCACCGCCCAACATTCCCTTCAAGGTGCTGGAGATCGGCGAGCGCAGCTTCGACAACGCCCCCGCTCTGGCCGTGCTGTTCTCCCACCCCATAGCCGCCGAACGGCGCTACGACGAGTTCCTCCACGTCAGCGACGCGCTGGGCGCGGTCAAGGGCGCCTGGGTGCTCGGCAAGAACCAGCGCATGCTCTATTTCCCGCATGCCAAGCCGCAGACGCGCTACACCGTCACGGTCGACGCCGGGCTGGACAGCGCCGCCGGCGTGCGCCTGACCAGGTCGCGCAGCAAGACCTTCACCACGCGCAAGATCACCCCCGTGGTGTCCTTCCTCAGCCAGGGGCTGCTGCTGCCTAGAGACCTCAGCGACGGGCTGCCGGTGGTCACCATCAACGTGCCCGAGGTCGACATCGAGTTCTTCCGGCTCAAACCCAGCGCCGTACACCGCTACGGCGACTGGATGAACAACTCCGGAAATTCCAGCTACTACGAACTGCGCCGGCTCCAGGGCATGGCCAAGCTGGTCTACTCCGGGCGCTTCGAACTGAACCCTCCGCCCGATGCCCGCACCGTCAGCCACATCCCGGTGCGCGATATCGCGGCGCTGGGCGAACCGGGCATGTATCTCGCGGTGATGCGCCGCCCGGGGCACTACGACTACCGCTACAAGACGGCCTACTTCTTCGTCAGCGACATCGGCGTGCAGGCCCGGCTGTACAAGGACCGCGCGGTCATCGTCACCGCCTCGCTGAAGACCGGCAAGCCGCTGGCGGACGTGCGCATCAGAGTCCAGGACCGCCACGGCCGCGACGTCGCCAGCGGGCGTACCGACGCCCACGGCGAACTGCGCCTGGACCAGTCCCTGCGCGGAAGCGCCCTGCTCATGGCGCAGCATGGGCGTGACGTCTCCTTCCTGCCACTGCGGGGACCGGCACTGGACATGTCCGCCTTCGATCTGGGCAAGCGCCCCTACCGCAGCCAGGAAATCTTCGCCTACAGCCCACGCGACATCTACCGCTCGGGCGAGACGCTCACAGTCTCCGCGCTGCTGCGCGACCACGATGGGCGCATGCTGCCCGCCCAGCCGCTGCAGGCGCGCCTGATCCGCCCCGACCACCGCGAGGCGCGGCGCTTCACGTGGCAACCCGAGGCGCTGGCGGGTGTGGCCTACTACCAGACCCGCCTGCCGCTGTCCGACAACGCACCCACCGGCCAGTGGCAGCTCGAGCTACGCAGCGACCCGGGCAGCCGCGCACCGGATCACGTGTTCAAGTTCCAGGTGCAGGACTTCGTGCCCGAGCGCATGAAGCTGGCGCTGCAGGCGCCGGACGCACCGCTGCAGTCCGGCGACCCCCTGGTGGTGCAGGTGCAGGCCGACTACCTCTACGGCGCGCCCGCCGCCGGCAACCGTCTGGAAGGCACGCTGCTGGTGCGCAGCGCCGGCGAACTGCTCAAGAACCGCCCCGGCTTCGTGTTCGGCGACACCACCGCCGGCGCGCGCAGCGACCGCTCGAACCTGGCACCCGTCAAGCTGGACGCGAAGGGGCATGCGACGGTCGAGGTACCGCCGCGCTGGCGCGACAGCAGGAACCCGCTGCAGCTGCTCTACACCGCCAGCGTGTTCGAGTCCGGCGGACGGCCGGTGACGCGTTCGATCAGCCGCCAGGTGTGGCCCGCCGACGCGCTGGTGGGCGTACGCCCCCTGACCGGCGGCAAGCGCTACTTCGAAAACGGCCGCGTGCAGTTCGACCTGATCAAGGCCGCCGCCGACGGCAGCCTGCTCGCCGCCAAGGGCCTGCAGGTCAAGCTGATCCGCGAGGACCGCGACTACTACTGGGCCTATTCCGAACAGCAGGGTTGGCACTACGCCTACAGCCAGAGCAACTACCCGGTTTCCGAGCAAAGCGTGGACCTCACCGCCGGCACGCCCGGCAAGATCACGTTCACGCTGGACTACGGCCACTACCTGCTGGCAGTGCTCGACCCCGACACCGGTCTGACCACCCGCACCGAGTTCCGTGTCGGCTGGTGGTCCTGGCAGCAGGGCAGCGGCACCACCCGGCCCGACCAGGTGACCCTGCGCCTGGACAAGCCGGCCTACGACCCCGGCGACACCGCCAAGCTCACGCTGGTACCGCCGCACGACGGCCAGGCGGTGGTGATGGTCGAGGACGGCAACGGCCTGCTGTGGTCCAAACAGTTGCCGGTCAGCGCCAAGGGCAGCAGCGTCGACATCCCGGTGTCCGCCGACTGGAACCGCCACGACCTCTACGTCAGCGCCGTAGTGTTCCGCCCCGGCAGCGCCGCGGACAAGATCACTCCCAACCGCTCGGTGGGCCTGCTTCCGCTGCGCCTTAACCGCGCCGCACGGCACCTGAAGGTCACTCTCGACACGCCCGACGTGGTCGAACCGCTCAAGCCCGTGGACGTGAACCTGAGCGTCGCCGGCGCCGGCAAGGGGCCGGTCTACGTCACCCTCGCGACGGTGGACGTGGGCATCCTCAGCCTGACCGATTTCCTCACCCCCGATCCCTTCGAGGCCTTCTTCGGCCAGCGCCGCTACTCCGTCGACACCTACGACCTGTACGGCAAGGTCATCGAACTGAGCGGCGGCCCCAAGGCGCGCATCCGCTTCGGCGGCGACGCCGACGTGGCCAACGCCGGACAGCGCGCGCGCAGCCGGCTGCAGTTCGTCACGCTGTTCTCGGGTCCGGTCAAGCTCGACGCCGAAGGCCACGCGACCATTCCGCTCGACATGCCGGACTTCAACGGCCGCGTACGCCTCATGGCGGTAGCCTTCAGCGGCAGCCGCTTCGGCAGCGGCGAGCGCGAAATGACCGTGCGCTCGCCGCTGGTCACGCAGCTGTCCATGCCGCGCTTCCTGGCCGGCGGCGACCACTCCGAATTCACCCTCGATCTGGCCAACCTCAGCGGCCGCGCACAGCACCTGACGCTCACGTTGAGCGCCAAGGCGCCGCTCACCCTGAGCGACGGCGAACGCAGCCTCGACCTCGCCGACGGCGAGAAGAAGACGCTGCGCTTCCCGGTCACCGCCGCCGACGCCTTCGCCACCGCCGGCATCACGCTGCGGGTCAAGGGCGACGGCCTGCAGCTCACGCGCCACTGGAAACTCGACGTGCGCCCGGCCTACCCCGGCGAGACGCGCCGCATGAACGCGGTGATCGATCCGCACGGCAGCTTCGCGGTGGACAAGGCGCTGCTCGACGGCCTCTCGCCCGGCACCGTGCAGGCCTACGTGAACATCTCCGCGATCCCGCCGCTGGATCTGGCGAAGAACCTCCACGACCTGCTGCACTATCCCTACGGCTGCCTGGAACAGACCGTCAGCAGCACCTATCCGTGGCTGTTCGCCACCCCGGAAATGGTCAAGCGCTTCAGCCTCAACGCCCTGCGCGCCGCCGACCGCGAGCAGTCCGTGGAGAAGGGCATCCGGCGCCTCGCCGACAAGCAACTGCCCAGCGGCGGCTTCGGCCTGTGGACCAACCACAGCCTCGAGGAGCCCTGGCTCACACCCTACGCGGTGAACTTCCTGCTCGATGCCCGCGACCGCGGCTTCGCCGTGCCCGGCGACATGCTCGGCAAGGCGCTGCGCCGCCTGCAGCAGTACCTGCAGCGCGGCGTCAGCCTGTCGCTGGTCGCGCAGTACCGCCAGCATCGCAGTTACGCGCGTTTCGCCTCCACCGCCTACGCCGCCTACCTGCTCGCGCGGGTCAACCGCGCCCCGCTGGGCACGCTGCGCACGCTCTACGAACGCCGCCACAACGACAGCGATGCCGGCCTGCCGCTGCTGCAGCTCGGCCTCGCGCTGCACCTGGCGGGCGACCGACAGCTCGGCGCCAAGGCCATGAGCGCAGGTCTGGAATTGATCGGCCACAAGCGCGACAGCTACTACTACGGCGACTACGGCTCCACCGTGCGCGACCTCGCGCTGGCCATCCACCTGCTGTACGCGAACCACGTCGAGCTGGCCGGCCGTGACCGCCTGGTGTTCGAGCTGGCCGACGCCCTGCAGCAACGGCGCTGGCTGAGCACGCAGGAGCGCAACGCGCTGTTCATGGCCGGAGTATCCCTGGCCCAGGCCGACGCCGGCTCCAAGTTCACCGGCACCCTCGCCTACGGCGCCCGCACGCAGGCCGTCACCGCCACCCGCCGGCTAGTGCTGCGGCCCGGCATCGCCGAGCTGCAGGCCGGCATGCGCTTCACCTCCGACAGCGACAAACCGCTATACGCGCGCGTCGCCGTCGGCGGCTACCCCGAGCACGCCCCCGCGCCGGTCGACGGACACATGCACATAGTGCGCAGCTACTACACCGCGGACGGCAAACCGCTGAACGGCCGCCCGGTGAAGGTCGGCGAACTGCTGCTGGTCTACGTGCAGATCAGCTCGAACCGCTACGTGCCCGACGCCCTGGTCGAGGACCTGCTGCCGGCCGGTCTGGAGCCCGAAAACCAGGGCTTGGCGCACTCGGTCAAGCTCGATCAGCTGTCGCTGAACGGCACGCCCGTGCGCAAGCTCGACCCCAACCGCGACGTGGTGCACGAGGAATACCGCGACGACCGCTACACCGCCGCGGTGCGCGTCTCGCGTTGGCGCGATACCCGCCTGCTCTATCTCGTGCGGGCCGTCACGCCGGGCACCTACCGCCTGCCCGCACCGCAGGTCGAATCCATGTACCGGCCCGAAAACCGCGCCATCGGCGCCACGCGGGAGACGCTGACGGTGCTGCCGTGACGGTATCGACATGAAGCACGTACGCGCCGCCGGCAAGCGCTGGCGCCGACGCCTGCTCGGCGCCGCGGCCCTACCGGCCGCGCTGTTCGCCGCGTTCCTGCTGCTGGACCGGCTGTTTCCCCTGCCGCTGCCCACGGGCAAGGACTTCGCGGTGGTCGTCACCGCGCGCGACGGCACCCCGCTGCGCGGCTTCGCCGACGCAGACGGCGTGTGGCGTTATCCGGTCACGCCCGCGCAGGTCTCGCCGCGCTACCTGCAGGCCCTGCTCGGCTACGAGGACCGCTGGTTCTGGGAGCACCCCGGCATCAATCCCTTCTCCCTGGCGCGCGCCGCCGCGCAGTGGCTGCGCTACGGCCACGCCGTCTCGGGCGGTTCCACGCTGACCATGCAGGTGGCGCGTATCGTCGCTCCAACCCCGCACACCGTACGCGGCAAGCTGGTGCAGATGTTCCGCGCGCTGCAGTTGGAACGGCATCTGAATAAACGCCAGATCCTCACGCTGTACCTCGACCGCGCGCCCTTCGGCGGCACGCTGCAAGGCGTGCAGGCCGCCAGCTACGCCTACCTCGGCAAATCCGCCGCGCACCTGAGCTACGCCGAGGCTGCGCTGCTCGCCGTGCTGCCGCAGGCGCCCAGCGCGCTGCGCCCCAACCGCCACCCGCAGGCCGCGCGCGCCGCCCGCGACAAGGTTCTCGACCGCCTGCGCGGCTACGGCGTGTGGTCCGCCGCCGAAGTGCGCCGCGCCAAGGCCGAGACCGTCGCCGCCTGGCCGCTGGAGCGGCCCATGCTCGCACCGCTGTTGGCCCGCCGCCTCAAGGACCAGGCGCAGCCCGGCCATGCGCTGCGCACCACCGTCGACGCCGGCCTGCAGGCCCAGCTCGACGCGCTGGTGCGCGACTACGTCCTGCGACTGCCGCCGCGCACCTCCGCCGCCGCTTTGATCGTGGACAACCGCACGCTGGCGGTGCGCGCCTACGTCGGCTCGCCCGAGCTGACCGACGCCAAGCGCTACGGCTACGTCGACATGGTGCGGGCCGTGCGCTCCCCCGGCTCCACGCTCAAACCCTTCCTCTACGGCTTCGCCATCGAGGACGGACTGATCCACTCGGCCAGCCTGCTGCTGGACGCGCCGCAGAACTTCGACGGCTACCGCCCCGGCGACTTCAGCGGCCGCTTCGCCGGTCCGGTCACCGCCACCGCGGCGCTGCAGCGCTCGCTCAACGTTCCGGCGGTCGACCTGCTCGACCGTCTCGGCCCCCTCGACTTCGCCGCGCGCCTGCGCCGCGGCGGGCTGCGGCTCGACTATCCCGGCGGTGCCGGCCCCAACCTGTCGATGATCCTCGGCGGCGTCGGCCTCAGCCTGGAAAACCTCGTCGGCTCCTACACCGCACTGGCCCGCGGCGGGCGCGCCGGCCGACTGCGCTACACGCCGGACGCGCCGCTGCGCGACTACCCCATGCTGCAGCCGGGCGCCGCCTGGATCGTGCGTCGCATGCTCACCATGCCACCACCCTTCGCCGGCGCCGCGGAATCTCCCGACGCCGCCACCGTGGCCTGGAAGACCGGCACCAGCTACGGCTTTCGCGACGCCTGGGCGGTAGGCGTGACCAGCGCCTACACCATCGGCGTCTGGGTCGGCCGCCCCGACGGCACTCCCAGCCCCGGCCAGTACGGTGCCCTCACCGCCGCACCGCTGATGTTCGATGCCTTCGCCCTGCTGCCGCGCGGGCGCGGCGGCCTCCCCCCGCCACCCACCGACGTCGCCCGCGAGGCCATCTGCTGGCCGCTGGGCCAGCCGCCCGCGCCGGGCGCGCCCTACTGCCGGGAACGGCACGAAGCCTGGATCTTCCGCGGCATGACACCGGCCACACTGCCGGACCGCAGCGACGACAAATGGCTCGGCAACCCGGTCACGGTGCGCGTCGACGCGCATACCGGCCTGCGCCTGCCCGCCGGCTGCCGCGTCGGCGCCAAGTCCAGACGCGAAACGATCGCGCTCTGGCCCAAGGCCGCGCAGCCCTGGCTCACCCCGGCGCTGCGCCGGCAAAGCCACCTGCCGGCCCTGGATCCGGCCTGCCGCCGCGACGGCGCGCCCATGCTGACCAGCCTGCACATCCTCGGCCTGCCGGCGAACGGCACGGTCAGCCCTGCCGGAAAAGGCGGGGCGCAACCGACCGTCACATTCTCCGCCGAGGGCGGCAGCGGCCCGATACACTGGCTGGTGGACGGCCGCCAGGTCGCCGTCACGCGCGGCGGCACGGCACATTACACCTTCGCCAAGGCCGGCCGACACCGCATCACTGCGATGGACGAATCCGGCGACTTCGATTCCGTGCAAATTACCGCCACCGGGAAATACTAGGGCCTGTTCACACGATTGTGCGGTGCGTGATTGCGCTCGGTTGGCCGCCAATCAAGGCGCGAGAGCCCGATAACGTTCCAGTCACAATGACGGAGAACAATACCGGTAGCGGCCTGGTCCAGACGATCCACTGACATCGCTCGGATTGAGCAGAAAGCGGGAGGAAAAGCCCATGCCTTATCGAATCCTGAAAGGCACCGTATCAATCGACGGAAAATCGCCGGATGGGGATACGCTCGCCTTTCACGTAAAAGATGCCGAAGACTGGATCTGGCCCAAAACTCAGGATGGCCGATTTCCAAGATTCAACGCCAAGTATCAGGCCAACATACGATTCGAAGCCATCGACGCGCTGGAGCTTCACTATACGGTAAACAACGTTTACCCGATGATCACGGTCAAACAACCACTCGGCCTGGCCAAGCAGGCCAGAGATCGCCTGCTGGAACTCTGCGGCTTCGATTTAAGCCGCGTCACCGAAAACGACCAGTTCCGAATTACGGATCCTGACGATCAGCACAAAGAGGTGACGCTTGCCTACAACGGCATAGACCCCTACGGAAGAATCATCGGCTTTGTGTTCACCGAAGAAATGCCTTTCCATGTAGACGACACGCACCCTACCGTCTACCTCTATCCCGAACATGTCGCCAAATCGGTCAACGCGCAATTGCTCAAGGAGGGCCTTGTCTACCCGACCTATTACGGCGATCTTTATCCCTCGTTGAGAGACGCATTCACCGATATCACCCATCAAGCCAGGCAGCAGTCCATCGGCATCTGGAAGGACAACGCAGCGGAATTCGTTCTTCCCAGAAAACCAGCGCTGGCAGAGATAGAGAACATCGTGATGATGCCCAAACTCTTCCGCAGACTGACGACTCATATTGCGAAGAACGGCGCCATCTCCAATTTCAGAAACGCGCTGAGCGAATCCGATGACGTGACCGTCGACACTCGGGACGTTCGCCTAAGCAATTTCTCTTCGTTCGTACGCACGGAAAAATTAGACGGCGGAAATTACAAGGTGTGGCTAAGCCACGATCCCGAAGAACTCGTTTTCCTGAAAGGTTGAAATGATGATGTCCGAACGGCGTCGTACGACACGCTGATCACATGCGCAAATGCAGGAGCACGGCGAGTCGCCCGTGCAATGATTGAAGCTACGCCCCAAGCAGCCGCCGTGCGAGCACCGTCTGCATGTCGCGCCGCCCATCCACTATCAGATAAATGACGACTCGACCGCCGAGAAGGCGATAGATCACCCGGTAAGGTTTGAACCAGAGTTGGCGGTACTCCTTGATACCCAGTACTGCCAACTCTTTCGGATGGTTGCCGCGCTCGGGAAATCGGGTAAGGCTTTCCACGACATCCGCCAACCGATCCAGCACATAATCGGCCCCGGATTGATCATCGAACTCGGCGACGTAATCGTAGATCGATTCCAGATCACGCTCGGCACCTTCGGTCAGCAAGACCTCGAACCGTGCCTGGGAGCCGGACATCAGTCACCTGCCGTTTTGGCTCGCAACCGGGCTATCGCCTCGTTCGCAGGCCTCAGCCTCCCTTCCGCCACCTCCTGATTTCCCAGCGCCAGTATTTTCAGCAACGCCAGAGTTTCCTGGGTCTCCTCGAACGAGGCCAAATCCTGCAGAACCGCTTTTGCCTCTCCATTCTGGGTGATGACCAAGGGTTCGCGCTGTTCGGCAAGCCGTGCCAGCAGCTCGGATGCATTCGCCTTGAGGTAGCTGATCGGCTTGATTTGAGATGAATAACGCATGACAGCCCTCCCCCGGCAGATACGATGGCCTAAATTTAGTCTTTATAAAGACCACTCGCAATCATCTTAACCAATGCTATCGCTATGCAGCGTATCGCGATGCGCCCGCGCCAGATCGACAAAAGCGCGCAGATAGTCGATTTCCGCATCCGCGACACGCAGCCCGAGAAATATCTGTTTGGCGATTCCATGCCGCCCCAGGCTCACCGGCGCGACATCGAAACGGGCCGCATATTCCTCCACCAGCCAGCGCGGCAGCGCGGCCACGCCACGCCCGCCTGCGGCCATCTGCAGCATGATTTCGGTGGTTTCGATCGGTTTGTGGCGGTGCGGCGCAATGCCGGCCGGCGTGAGGAACTGCGTAAAGACGTCCAGCCGCTCGGGATCGACCGGATAGGTGATCAACGTCTCGCCGGATAGCTGTTCGGGGCGCACGTAGGCCGCGTCGCGCAGAGGGTGGCGCGGACCGACCGCCAGTACGGGTTCATAGTCGAACACCGGCTCGAAATGCAGGCCGGGCTTGTACAGCGGATCGGGCGTCACCAGCAGATCGATCTCGTAGCCGAACAGGGCGCCGATGCCGCCGAACTGGAATTTCTGCTTCACGTCCACATCGACGTCCGGCCACGCGTTCATATAGGGCGAGACGACCTTGAGCAGCCACTGATAGCAGGGATGGCATTCCATACCGATGCGCAGGGTGCCGCGCTCGCCCTGCGCGAACTGCCGCAGACGCTCTTCGGCATGCGCAAGCTGCGGCAGCAGACGATTGGCCACGCCCAGCAGGTATTCACCGGCTTGCGTCGGATGCAGGCTGCGGCCTTCACGGCGCCACACGGCGATGCCGAGTTGCTCCTCGAGCTTGCGCACGGCGTGGCTCAACGCGGATTGAGTGAGGTGCAGCTGCTCGGCCGCGGCGGTCAACGAACCATGCCGGTCGACCGCACGCACGATTTCCAGGTGGGAGCGTTCCAGTTTGGCCATATTCGTCGCCTACACATGAATGAAAATAATCATTTTATGAAATTAAACCATTTTTATTCATATGCAAACCCAGCCTAGGATGAACGCACTCCATTCATTCCAAGGCACGAACCATGGCAGTCACGCACAATCTGGGCTTTCCGCGCATCGGGGCCAAACGCGAATTGAAGTTCGCCCTCGAGGCTTACTGGAAGGGCCAGACCTCCCGCGAAACATTGCAGACCCTGGGCGCCGACTTGCGCCGCCGCCACTGGCAGGACCAGGACGCGCTCGACATGAGCCCGGTCGGAGATTTCAGCTTCTACGACCAGATGCTCGACATGAGCTTCACGCTGGGCAACCTGCCGGAGCGCGTGCGTGATTTCCGCGGCGACGCCCTGGACAACTACTTCCGCCTCGCCCGCGGCCGCTCCGCACCGGACGTCGACGAGCAGAACGGCGCTGCGGGCGTGGCGGCCGGCGAGATGACCAAGTGGTTCGATACCAACTACCACTACATCGTCCCCGAATTCACCGCCGCCACCACGTTCGCGCTGGACGCCTCGCGCCTGCTGGAGCAACTGGCCGAGGCCAGGGAGATGGGCGTGCGGGCGAAGCCGGTCGTGATCGGCCCGCTGACCTACCTCGCCCTCGGCAAGGCCAAGGACGACTCGGACAAGCTCGAACTGCTGCCGCGGCTGTTGCCGGTCTATGCGCAACTCCTCGACACACTTGCCGCCGAAGGCGTCGAATGGGTGCAGATCGACGAACCCATTCTGGTCACCGAACTCGAAACGGACTGGCATCACGCCTTCAACATCGTCTACCACGAACTCAAGAGCTGCCGCGTCAAACTTCTGCTGGCCACCTACTTCGGCCAGCTCCTGGAGAACGCCTATCTGGCAGCCAACCTGCCGGTCGCCGGGCTGCACGTCGACGCGATCAACGGCCGCGGCGACATCACCCCCGTATTGAACCTGCTGCCCACGCACAAGGTGCTGTCGCTGGGCGTGGTCAACGGCCGCAACATCTGGAAAACCGACCTGAACGCCACACTGGACTGGCTGGAGCCGCTGCATGAACGCCTCGGCGAACACCTGTGGCTGGCGCCTTCCTGCTCGCTGTTGCACGTGCCGGTAGACCTGGATAGCGAAAGCAAGCTCGACGGCGAGATCAGGTCCTGGCTCGCCTTTGCCCGCCAGAAGCTCGACGAACTGCAGGTGCTGGCTGCCGCGCTCAACGGTGGGCGCGACGCGGTCAGGACCGAACTGGATGCCAACCGCGCCGCCGTAGAAGCGCGTCGCAATTCGCCGCGCGTGCACAATCCGGCCGTCAAGGCGGCCCTGGCTGGAATCGACGCCGCATTCGGCCAACGTCAAAGCCCCTTTACCGAACGTGCGGCAAAACAGGCCGCGCGCCTGCAACTGCCGCGCTTCCCCACCACCACCATCGGCTCCTTCCCGCAGACCGCCGAGATTCGCCAGGTGCGGCGTCGTTTCAAGACCGGCGAGATCGACGAAGCCACCTACGAGACCGCCATGCGCGCCGAGATCACGCGCTGCGTGCGCGAGCAAGAAGCGCTGGGGCTGGACGTGCTCGTACACGGCGAGGCCGAACGCAACGACATGGTCGAGTACTTCGGCGAACAACTCGACGGCTACGCCTTCAGCCAGTTCGGCTGGGTGCAGAGCTACGGTTCGCGCTGCGTGAAACCGCCCATCCTGTTCGGCGACATCAGCCGCCCGCGGCCGATGACGGTCGAGTGGATCACCTACGCCCAATCGCTGACCGACAAGCCTATGAAAGGCATGCTCACCGGCCCGGTCACCATCCTCAACTGGTCATTCGTGCGCGACGACCAGCCGCGCTCGGAGTCCTGCAAGCAACTCGCCCTGGCGATCCGTGCGGAAGTGCTGGACCTGGAAACGGCCGGCGTGCGCATCATCCAGATCGACGAGGCCGCGCTGCGCGAGGGGCTGCCGCTGCGCCAGTCGCAATGGCGCGACTATCTGGACTGGGCGGTCGAATCGTTCCGCATCGCCGCCAACGGCGTGGCGGACGAAACCCAGATTCACACCCATATGTGCTACTCGGAGTTCAACGACATCATCGCCTCGATCGCCTCAATGGACGCCGACGTCATCACCATCGAGACCTCGCGTTCGGACATGGAACTGCTCGATGCCTTCGACGACTTCAACTACCCGAACGAAATCGGCCCCGGCGTGTACGACATCCATTCGCCCAACATCCCGGGCGAGCGGCACATGGTCGAGCTGATGCGCAAAGCCGCCGAGCGCATCCCCGCCGAGCGCCTCTGGGTCAATCCGGACTGCGGCCTCAAGACCCGGCAGTGGGAGGAGGTAATTCCGGCTCTGACTCATATGGTCGAAACGGCGAAGATCCTGCGTACCGAGGTCGCCTGACCGGAACCGCCGTTCGAGCGGCCATCCGGACCGCGCCGGAGTACCGCCAAGGTGCTCCGGCGCAATCTGACAACACTACTCGGGCTGCTACAGCCAACCGCCTCACTCCATCTCGCGGCCGTGATCAGGCGTGAATCAGACGACCGCCGGCGAACGACCAATTCTCCCAGCGCGTTTCCTGAAAGCAGATCATCACGTTCTCCGGATCGAAGCCCTGACCGGCAAGCGTGTCGACGATACCGTCCACGATCTGCCGCTTGACCTTCACGCTGCGCCCGACGGAAAGCTGGATTTCGATGAGGACGAAGTCGTCGGTTCTACGCGTGCGCACGTCGGGATATTGCGTATCGAACCGAAAATCCTCCTCCGCGAGTTCCAGCACGCGCTGGAAGCGGTCCGTCTCGGGCACACCGGATGCGACCAGCGCTTCGTGCACGGCTCGCAGGACGGCGTCCTTGAACGCAGCCGGTTTCGGTTTGCGCACGGTGATGGTGACGAAAGGCATGCTTTCTTCTCCTCGGTTAGCTGAACGTGATCAACGAACGGGGGCCGAGACATGACCCACGGCATACAGCTGAATGTCCGCCCCTTCCGGAACGTCGGGTACTCCATCCCACAGCCGGAAACGCACCAGTGTCCACGCTGCCGGATCGAACGCGCTGACCGCAGCGAGCGCGCCGGCTTCGAAATGCTCCAGCGCCAACGCGCATTCGCGCTCGCGCAATTCACCGAGGGCTGCATAGGCGGGGATATGCAGCAGTTCCCGGGTCGCCACCGACGCCCGCGCCAGTCCGGGTGAGAGCTTGGCCTGCCAGACTGCCCAGGTACTCACGCTCGGCCAACCGAAAGCCTGCACGAGGCCGGCGAATCCGTTGCCGCACAGAAAATCGCTCATTCCGCCGCTGCCGCCCCACAGATAGAACGGTGCATAGAGGTTCGCGCGCGACGGCAACGCCGCCGCATTCTTTTCAGCGCTCAGATAGGCCTTGAACACGAGATGAGGGAAGTCGTCGAGCAATGGCCCGTTTTCGGCGATACGGCGCCGGATGACGCCCATGTCGTAATCCGCGGGAAGAACGAAACCGTATTGCATCGCGAGCATTGCTGAATCCTTTACTGCCCCTTGATTGACACCCCGCTTCGCGGTGTCGCGCCTGCGGCATGGACTACGGCAACCTTAGCCCTTTACCATGCTTCCGAATATCGGAAACTTTCAAACATAAAATCCCAAAAAATGGGACATTAAAATGCGCCGTGTAAATTTCGACATGGACGTGCTGCGTACCTTCGTCACCGGCATCGAACTCGGCAGCTTCGCCAAGGCCGCCAAGCGGCTCGGGCGCTCGACCTCCGCCGTCAGCGCGCAACTCAAGAAGCTGGAAGACCAGGCCGGCACGCCCGTTCTGCGCCGCAGCGGACGCGGCATGGAGCCCACCCCCGCCGGCGAGACCCTGCTTAGCTATGCACGCCGCCTGCTCGCGCTCAACGACGAGGCGGCCACGGCCATGCACGACGCCGATCTGGAAGGCTGGATACGCCTCGGCATGCAGGAGGATTTCGGCGAGGCGATGCTGACGGACACGCTGGGACGCTTCGCCCGCGCGCATCCCCGGGTGCGCATAGAAACCCGCATCACCCGCAACAACGAACTGCTCGAACTGGTTGCCCGAGGGCAGCTCGATCTCGCCCTCACCTGGGATTGGGATGCCGCCACCGCAACACCCCACTCCAAGGTCGTGGCCGAACTGCCTCTGCGCTGGATCGGCCCTGCCGATGACACTGCGTACGCAAAACCGGAGGCAGAGCAGACGCTGCCGCTGGTCATGTTGTCCACGACCCCCTGCGTGATGCGCCAGGCGGCCACAGCAGCGCTCGACCACGCCGGGATACCCTGGCGTGTGGCCTTCACCAGCTCCAGCCTGAGCGGCATCTGGGCCGCCATCGCCGCAGGGCTGGGCCTAAGCGTAAGAACCTCACTGGGACTGCCGACTCACGTACGCCCGCTCACCCTCGGAGAATTCGGCCTGCCGAACCTGCCTCGCATCGGTCTGAGGCTGCACCGAACCGAAGCCAGTCCGTCTCCTGCCGCGCAACGACTGGAAACCATCGTCCTCGAAGCCTTACGTGAAGTTCTACATACTGTCGAGTCAACCCAGCACCCGGCCCTCAGGCCGCCCCAATCCAGCCAGGAAAATACATGGCCACTGAACGAAGCTTCGTCCAGTATGTTGCCGAACAGGCCGACCTCGGCCCGCGACTGACGTATCGAAAGATGTTCGGGGAATACGCACTGTACCTGGACGACAAGGTCGTCGCCTTCGCCTGCGACAACAGCTTGTTCATCAAGCCCACGCAGGCGGTGCAAGGCGACTATCCGGACTTCCCGATCCGCCCGCCGTACCCGGGCGGTAAGCCGCATCCGGTCATCGACGAACTGCTCGACGAGCCGGACAGGCTGACGCGACTCATTATCGAGACAGCGGCGCAGCTGCCGAAACCCAAGCCGAAAAAACCGAAAGTTCGAAAAACCTCCACCTCATGAGATACGCGCATCCGCGGCACTGAAAATCTCGATCACGAAATCCATGACTGCGCGGACGGACTGCGAACGCTTCAGGTCCTGATGCACGATAAGCCACAGCTCGCGCCCGAAAGATTCGCCGTCGTGGGGCAAACGCAGTAGCTGTTCGTCGGCCTCACCAAGAAAACTCGGCAGACCGGCAACGCCGACGCCCGCACGCGCAGCGGCATGCTGGCCGGTGATGTCCCCAACTTCGCAGACGATGTTCCGACTTCCCGCAAGCCGCCGCAGCCAGCGTTGCTGCGGCATATCCTCATACTGCGGACCATAGACGATGAACTCCCAGGCCACGGGCTTGTGCAAATGAACGTAGTCGCGGCTTGCGTACAGGGCGAACCCCATCGTTCCCAGCTTGCGCACTACATTGCTCTGCTCTTGCGGCCGTTCCATGCGCACGGCCACATCCGCTTCCCGCCGGCTCAGCGAAACGTTCTGGGCCTCTGCCGACAACGACAGTCGTATTCCAGGGTAGCGCTCGCAGAATATCCCCAGACGCTGGGCGAGGAAATTGTCCACCAACACGGGCGCGGCACTGAGCGTCACCGTTCCGGTAAGCGGTGCTCGCCTGGCATGCACCGCGCGCTCTATGGCGAAGGCATGCCCTTCAATGCCCAGGGCATGCTCGTACACCTGCACACCCATCTCGGTCAGCCGGCAACTGCGCGGCAGACGCTCCACCAGGCGTACCTGTAAGCGCTCCTCCAACGCCGCCACGCGGCGGCTGACCGTCGCATGGTTCACCCGTAGAGCGCGCGCAGCCCCAGACAGACTGCCGGTTTGCGCTAGGGCGAGGAAATAGCGGAGATCTTCCCAATCCATAATCTGTGCGTTTTCTATCAAATATTCTGCGTATTTAGATAATTCACGCACATTAGCTCATTGCATAGCATCGGACAAAACCCTCTGTCCGGAGATTCCGATGACGACCCCATCTGCCAGCCCACGCATACAACGACTCACCCTGATCGCCTCCGGTCTAGGCTTTGTGGTCGTGCTTCTCGACGTCAGCGTCGTCAATGTCGCACTACATGCCTTGCACGAAGACCTGAACACCGGCGTGACGGGACTGCAGTGGATCGTCAACGCCTACAACCTGATGTTTGCGGCACTGCTGTTGAGCGCCGGTGCGCTGGGGGATCGCTTGGGCGCCAAACGCGTCTTCGTCAGCGGCTTCGCGATTTTTACCATAGCGTCCCTAGCCTGCGGACTGGCTCACGGACTGCCCTTCCTGATCGCTGCGCGCTTCCTCCAGGGACTCGGCGCAGCGCTGCTGGTCCCGAATTCCCTGTCGCTCCTACGTCAAGTGTTCACGGACACCACGGCCCGAAGCCATGCCGTCGGATGGTGGAGTGCCGCCGGAGGCATCGCCCTCGCTGCGGGGCCCGTGCTGGGCGGGCTGCTGATCGCCCATTTCGGCTGGCGCAGCGTGTTTCTGATCAATCTGCCCATAGGGTTGCTGGGCATTGCACTGACCCTACACTACGCGCCCGTCTCACCGCGCCGGTCCTCCGAACATCTTGACGCTGGCGGTCAGATCGCGGCCATTGTCGCCCTCGTCAGCCTGACCACCGCCCTATCTGAAATAGGCCGTCTGGGCTTATGGAATGCGTGGACCGCGGGAGGTCTGATCCTGTTCCTAGCCGCAACGACCGCATTCATAAAACTGGAAGCGTGCAGTCCCGAGCCCATGCTCCCGGTCGAACTGTTCCGCAGTTCCATCTTCTCGGTTGCGAACATCGTGGGCATCATCCTCAACTTCGCCTACTACGGGCTGATCTTCGTCTTCAGCCTCTATTTCCAGGCGATTCTGCATTTCTCACCGCTGCAGACCGGCCTCGCGTTCCTGCCCATGACGGGAGTCCTCATGGCGATGAACGTCGCCGCAGGCCGCCTCATCGCCCGTATGGGCGCAAAACGGCTGATGATTGTAGGCTTGGCGATGGCGGCGGCGGGCTATGGCTGGCTGATGCCGCTCGAAGCAGACCAAGCATATGTGACGCTTGTGATCCCCATGCTGCTGGCTGCGGCCGGCGTCGCCCTGGTCGTTCCGACCATGACCAACGTCATCCTGTCCGCCGTCGATGCGCCGCGCGCCGGGATCGCATCCGGGGCACTCAATTCGGCCCGGCAGATCGGCGGTGTCCTGGGTGTGGCGAGCTGCGGTTTGCTTATAGACAATCTGAATCCCGCCGCATTCATGCGTGGCATGCACGAATCACTGACCATCTCCGTCGTACTTCTTATAATCGGGATCAGCCTATGTCAGCGATACCTGCCTTCCCCGGAACAAGCCGCCCACAATTCGCCTGAGGAAACGGAAGCGTCCGACGAAACCTGACGACCAACCGGCAGCGTAGCCAGCCTCTTGTGCCTCGATTCACGAAACAACCATACGGTTCATGGCCATGAAACAAAACGTCTACGACGATCCAGAGTTCTTCGCCGGCTACAAGGCGCTGCGCGACAACGACAGCGGCCTGAACGGCACACTCGAAGAACCTGCCGTGCTCGGCCTGCTGCCGGACCTGGAAGGCAGCAGCGTGCTCGACCTCGGCAGCGGCTTCGGCGACTTCTGCCGCCTGGCGCGCAGCCGCGGTGCAGCCTCGGTATGCGGCGTGGAGATTTCGCGGCGCATGCTGGAAACCGCACGCGAACGCACCGACGACGCCGGTATCGAGTACGTGCACGCCGCCATCGAGGACTTCGACATCCCACCCTCGAGCTACGATCTGGTGGTGAGCCGCATGGCGCTGCACTACGTGCGCGACTACGCGGCAATCGTGCGTACGGTGAACGCCGGTCTCCGCCCGGGCGGACGTTTTGTCTTTTCCGTGGAACACCCCATCTGCACGGCGCTATGCCGCAGTTGGCACGAAGACGCCCAGGGCGACGCGCTGTTCTGGCCGGTCGACGACTACGGCCGCGAGGACGAGCGCCTCCAGCGCTGGTTCGTGGACGGCGTCGTCAAATACCACCGCACGGTGCAGACCTACGTGAACGCCCTGCTCGACGCCGGCCTGATTCTGACGCGCCTGCTGGAGCCGCAGGCGGAGCCGGAATGGATAGAACGGCGTCCCGACCTGCAAACCACCGTTCGGCGCCCGCCCATCCTGGTCATCGCCGCCGACAAGACGACAGACGGCTAGTCAACGAACGGGCTACCCTCCGCGCAGATCACTTCGATGACGAAGTCCATGACCGCACGAACGGGAGCCGCACGCGTCAGATCACGATGCACCACCAGCCACAGTTCTTCGTTGAAGGCGAAGGGGGCATCCGTAACGGGCAAACGCTGTAGCTTTTCCTCGGCGTCTCCCAGGAAGCACGGCAGACTGGCCACGCCGGCACCCGCCCTTGCGGCCACGAGCTGGCCTATCGAACTGGTGACCTCGCAAGCAATGCCGCGCCCCGCGGTCGCCTTTTGCATCCAATCGCCGTGTGGGAACGACTCGACGACGCTCGCGTCGTAGACGATGAACTCCCACCCCTCGGGATCATGCAGTCTCGGGTAGTCCCGGCTCGCGTACAGGGCGAACTCCACCCGCCCCAGCTTGCGGGCAACACTACGTAGTTCTGCCGGACGGCTCATGCGCAAGGCTAGGTCCGCCTCGCGCCGCCCCAGAGAAACCAGCTGCCTTTGTGCCGCCAGCGACAGGCAGATCTGCGGATAACGCGCCCTGAAGTCGCCCAGTCTCTCGGCCAGCACCCCCTCCACCAGCATCGGGCTGGCACTGAGCGTAACCCTGCCGCTGAGTTCGGCCTGTTCGCCGCGCGCTGCGCGTTCGATGGCGAACGCCTGATCTTCCATCTGCGTCGCGAATTCGAGCACGCGCTCGCCCATGACGGTCAAGCGGCAGGAACGAGGCAAGCGCTCCACCAACCTGATCTGCAAACGGTCCTCCAGGACCGCCAGCCGACGACTGACCGTCGCATGGTCCACCTTCAAGGCGCGGGCGGCGCCGGACAGGCTGCCGGACTGGGCGACGGCGACGAAATGCCTGAGGTCTTCCCAATTGGTCATCTGTGCATTTTCTCACATACCACTTGGATATTTTTGGAATTTACGCATATTACCGCACTCCCTAGCATCTAACCAGAGCGTGGAGGCACATCTCGCCGCCAGCGCAATCACCCCAGGAGATAACGCCATGAAAAGCGCACTGGTTATCGGAATTGCGGATGGGTTCGGTCTGCACACGGCTACGGCCCTGCTGGCAACGGGCTGGCGTGTAAGAGCCCTGATGCGCGAACCGGACGCGCTGCCGGCGTGCCTGCGTGGCATCGATGTCTGCGCCGGCAGCTCCGCCAGCATCGACGATGTCCGCCACGCGGCGGCCGGCGTGGACGTCATCGTGTTCGGAGCCAATCCGCCTCATCCGCGCTGGCACGCGCAGGCTGTGCCGGCCCTGGATACCGCCGCGGCAGTCGCCGAAACCCTGGGCCTGACGCTTGTCTTTCCGGCGAACCAGCAGGTCTACGACCCGGAGGACGGCAGCGTCTTCGATGAAAGCGCACGCCTGCACCCGGTCAGCCGCAACGGCTCCATCCAGCAGCGCATGGAAAGCCGCCTGAGGCTGGCGAGCCGGCGCGGCGCGCGTGTCATCGTACTGCGCACCGGCGATTTCATCGGTGCCCACAGCGGCAGCGGCTGGAGCGAGGCGTTGATCCGACCGGTACTCCGCGGCTACCGCCTGCTGCATCCCGGCCCGGCCGTGCACATCCACACCTGGGCCAACCTGCCGGACGTCGCACGCACGGCAAGCTGCCTGCTGGCGCGCAGGGATGAGCTGCCCGACTTTGCGGAATTCCAGTTCTCCGGCTATCGCATCAGTTTCTGGCAATTGGCCGAAGCGGTGTCCCAGGCCAGCGGCAAGGCGGTCGAACTGCGTCCATTCCCCAAGAGGCGTCTGAATCCGTTATCGGCCCGAATACCGCTGGCTCGGGAGTTGAAGGAAATGGGTTATCTTTGGGAGTACGAGATCCATTTGAAAGACGACCGTCTGCGAGCGACACTGAACCAAGTGCCGCACACCCCCCTGCCGGAGGCACTGACCGTCGCCGGACTGGTCGCCGGCACAGGCGAGCGGAACCTGCACTGGTCATACGTTCAGACTGCGTAGACCGGACCTTACCCATGTGCGTCTCCCGCGCATGGGCAAGGCATCGCTCAACCGTCCAGGCACAAGGGCATTTCATGATCGCCAGGGAATGGAAGGCACGCTGTCCGCAGCGGCACAAGGCGGGATTCACCGAGCATTTGCGCCGCACCGGCGTACACGACGCCACGGCGACGCCCGGATTCCTGGGCGCACAGATTCTCGTTCGCGACATCGGTGATGAAGTGGAATTCACGCTCATCACCTACTGGGAATCGCTGGTCGCCATCACGGCCTTCGCCGGTGCCGACATCGGCGTCGCGAGGCTGTATCCTGGCGACGAGGCCTATGCACTGGAGCCGGACGATTTCGTGCTGCACTACGAAGTAGTGGAGAATTTCACACCGTAGCGCGCTACGGCGCGAATGACTGCAAGCCCCCCAAACACCGCTGCAACCATCTTCCGCCGGCGGCCGATACCTCTTGACCTTGAGCGCACTCTAACTTTTAGGATCGCTTGCGTGGCCAACAAATTTCTCTCCATCGGCGAGCTTTCCCGGCAGAGCGGACTCAGCGCATACACGCTGCGCTACTACGAGTCCGCGGGCATTCTCAAGCCCGTCGGGCGTACGCCCAGCGGACACCGACGGTATCACCGCGAGGATGTAATCTGGCTGGATTTCGTACTGCGGCTCAAGCGCACCGGCATGCCGCTCGCCGAGATCAAGCGCTACGCCCGGCTGCGCGCGCAGGGAGAGGAAACGACACGGGAACGGTTCGCGCTGCTCGAGCTCCATCGCGAACGCCTGGCCGCGCAAATAGCCGAGCTCCAGGAAAGCGCCGACGCGCTCGACGAGAAGCTGCAGACGTATCGCGACATGCTCGCCGCGGCGACGGTGCCCGAAGACAGGTGACCTCATGAATCAATCCATCGCTCCCAACAGGGAGAACGAACGCTTCCAGCGAGGCTGGGACAAACTGCGCGAGATCGACGGCGAGGCCGGAGAGCGCGTCGTCGAAGCGCTTGCCGACATCGCCCCGGATTTCGCCCGCTACCTGATCGAGTTCCCCTTCGGCGACATCTACTCGCGCCCGCAACTCGACCTCAAGTCGCGCGAGATCGCCGTGGTCGCGGCGCTCACCGCCCTGGGCAACGCCGCGCCACAGCTCAAGGTCCACATCCACGGCGCCCTGAACGTCGGCTGCAGCCGCGAGGAAGTCATCGAAGTCGTCATGCAGATGGCGGTCTACGCCGGCTTTCCCGCCGCGCTCAACGGCCTGTTCGCGGCCCGGGAGGTATTCGCCGAACGCGATGCCGCCGAAGCGGTCGAATGAGCGTCATCAAGAGAGGAATCCGACCACCATGCAGCCCCCCATCACCATAGGCCTGGTTGGCGACTACAACCCGGACGTACCCGCGCACCGCGCCATCCCGCACGCCCTGGCGCGCGCCTCCGACGAACTCGGCCTCGGCATCGGCTTCCAGTGGGTGCCCAGCGAAGAAATCTCGAGCGTGGCACGCATAGCGGACTTCGACGGCTTGTGGGGCATCCCGGCCAGCCCCTACCGCAACATGGATGGCGTGCTGCTCGCCATCCGGCATGCGCGCGAAAGCGGCATCCCGTATCTGGGCACCTGCGGCGGCTGCCAGCATGCCATT
>NZ_JARRQY010000051.1:0-38504 GCF_037381185.1 Acidihalobacter sp. | reverse complement strand
GTCAACCGGGGCTTTACGCTGATCGAGCTGATGGTGGTGCTCGTGCTGGTCGCCGTCTTTACGTTGATCGGCATTCCCTCCTATCGCAGCATCACCACGACAAACCGCATGGCGACGGAAATGAATGCGTTCGTCGGCGATCTGCAGTTCGCGCGTAGCGAGGCGATCAAACGTGGATATGATGTCAGCATGTGTCCCGCGAATCCGGCGGTTTCACCTCCTACGCCGACCGCTCCGAATTGTCTTGCGGCAAATACGACGCGATGGACCAATGGTTGGGTGGTTTATGCCCCGCCGTTTGGTGGTAACGCCACAAGCGTATTGCGAATTCAAGCCGCTATGCAGGGGGGCGATAGTCTTGTATCGAATGCGGCTGCGGGCGCAGCTGTTACTTTCAACCGAAATGGATTTACTACGAACGGGCAGACCGTTGCTTTGGATAACCAAGGTCAGTCGAACGTAGAATCGCCGTGTGCGGTCATCAGCACAGTCGGGCGTGTCCGTGCGGGGAAGATACAAAAGAGTCAGCCAATTCAGGCTTCGAACTGCAAACAATGATTCCACGAATAGATCATCAGAGAGGTTTTAGCTTGATCGAGGCAATGGTGGCCTTGCTCATCATTGCGGTTGGCCTATTGGGCATTGCTGGTATGCAGGGGCTTGCGATTAACAGCAATGCCACTTCCCGTGTGCGTAGTGTGGCTGCGCTGGAGGCAGCCAGCATGGTTGCCATGATGCGTGCGAACAACGCGTACTGGGGTACCAATGCTGCCAGTGCGTCGGTCAGTGGCGGGGTTCTGGGAGGGAATGCGACGCTGGTTGGTTTGGGGACGTCGACCGCGTCATGTCTGAACGCGGTTTGTGCGCCTGCGGCCATGGCTGCCAGTGACCTGCAGCGCTGGGCTGCGGGTCTGGCTGCCCAGCTGCCGCAAGGCTCCGGGGCGGTGGCCTGCGCGGGCGCGCCGCTGGTTTGCACGGTGACCGTAAACTGGTTGGAAAAGAACATGGCTTTGAACGCCCCGACAGGTGCTGAAGCTGGAGCGCTGGCCACTGCAACAACCGGCACATTCAGTTATCAGACTGTGGTGATGCCATGACGGTGTTATATGCCAAGCAGCGAGGTGTCGGGCTCGTCGAACTGATGGTGGCTATGGTGCTGAGCCTGTTTCTGCTCGCGGGGTTGTTTACCATTTTCTTCAGTACGCGTCAGTCCTATGACACGCAACAGGATCTTTCGCGTCTACACGACAATCAGCGACTTGCGGCAACGATGTTGGCGCAAACAGTGCAACAGGCTGGTTATTTTCCGAACCCGACGACATTTACTCGTGCTGAAGCGTTCCCGTCGAATGCGACGTTCGCCACTGCCGGTCAAATTGTTTTTGGCGGAAATGTCACTAGTGAGGCTCTCGCGATTCGTTTCGTGGCCCCCGCCGCGGGTGGTCACATGCTCAATTGTCAGGGCGGATCGGCCAATGGCGCTACAACCGATATCTATCGAATTGATTACGATTCAAATATCAAGGCTAACGTGCTTGAGTGCAGCGCCAATGGCGCCGCATTTCAACCCCTCGTCAACCGAGTCAACACCATGCAGGTGTTGTTTGGTGTAGATACAAACAGTAATGGATCGGCTGATCGGTACATGAATGCAGCGACAGTCACGGCCAACAAGGCCTGGGCGAACGTCAAGAGCGTCAGTCTCCGCCTGGTGTTTGACAACCCGCTCAACAAACCGCAGGCCGCTCCGGGGCAACCGGCCACCATCGCGATGCCGATCGTGGTCAACCTGATGAGCGCTCCGAACAACCAGTAGGTGTGGCGGCGATGGCCAAGCGAAATATGAATATCGGATGGACGGCAGGCGGTAGACGCCAACGCGGCTTTGCGCTGATCGCCAGTCTTTTGATTCTGGTCATCCTTACCTTGCTGGGCGTAAGCATGTTCAGCGGTGTCGGTTTGCAGGAGCGCATGGCAGGGAACCTGCGCACCAAGACGCGGGCGTTGGATGCGGCAAATGCGGCGCTTGCGGCTGCGGAACAGAATCTGCTCAAACCGCTCGCTCCGCTCAATTTTACGGCTCCTCCCTCTGCCGCAGGCAGCAGCGCGATTCCGGCGAGTTCGGGTGATGCCGCGCCGGCCGTATGGGGGGCAAATCTTGCTGGACAGATTACCGCCAATCCGACGGGGCAATTTGTTTCGGACTCGCTTTGGGGCATTCAGACCTCGGGTACCACGGCAGGCAGCTGGAATTCGGGCATCAATTTCGCAACCAAGCCCCTGGCGCTGGATCTCTCGAACGGCCAACTCGTTAGCAGCAACAGCGATCACGCGAATGCGGTGAAGGCCGCAACGAATCGTGGCTACTTGACGGCCCCTGAATTGTACATCGAAGAGATGGGAAGTCAGCCGGTGCTTTCGAGCGGCGGAACGCTGACGCCGACGAGCCAGCGTGGCAGCAAAGGCAGTCAGGTCAATATTTATTATTACCGGCTTACCGCGCGCGGCGTAGGCGGGAACGCTGCAGCTGTCGCGGTGACGCAAGAATTTTTTGGAAGAATATGGTGATGGAGGACGGGGCGATGTCTTACATAAGGAAGCACGCTCGTTCGTTGGTTCGGGTGGTTTCTGCGGCGGGCCTTATGGCGCTGACGACCATGGCGTCCGCCGCGCCGCTTTACTCTATCGCCAATGACCCGCTTTTTCTGGTCACCAATATCCCGCCGAATATTACGCTGACGCTGGATGATTCGGGGAGTATGGCGTCGGCGTACGTGCCGGATAGCCTAACCAATAACAGTGGTGCATCTACGGATCGATTTAAATCGAGCACTTGGAATGCCCTCTACTACAATCCGTCTGTTACATACACCCCTCCGGTTGACGCAAGTGGTCAAGCGTTATCCACGACTTTCGATCAGGCTTGGATAAATGGTTTCGACCACACGCGTGGCTCTGTCGATTTGAGTAGCGATTACCGCGCAACGGTTTCTTACAATCCGGCCTCTACGGGGCAATCCACGGTGGGTCCGACTGGCGGCGCTTATTACTACACCTACAATGGAAGCGGCAATAAAAACAATGATGCAAATTACACGCTGCATCAATATTCGAATGGGAACTGGACTGCCGCGGAAAAACAGAATTTTGCCAACTGGTATTCGTTCTACCGCACACGAAACCTTTCGGTCGTGTCCGCGTCAACGCTGGCTTTTGCGAAATTGAATAGCAAAACGCGTGTCGCTTGGCAGACGCTTTCGTATTACGCCCTTCTACCTACTTGGTCCTGGGGCTATCACACAGACGGGCAGTGTTATGATTTCTCCGGATCGCATTGCCAGGGCTGGGATGATGTTAATGTCAACAATGCGATAGCCCGTTTTACCGGCACGCACAAGGATCAGTTTTATCACTGGCTTTCCCGGCTTCCGGCTAACGGAGGAACGCCGTTGCGCGCCGCGCTGGCGCGCGCAGGAAAAATGTACGAGACGGCGCGTCCTTACGAATATGACCCCGGCACTACAAATACCACGCCTGTGTATAGTTGTCGGCAAAACTATTCGATAGTGATGACCGATGGTGTGTGGAATGGCAGTGTGCAGCCGCCCTGGCCGTCAACAAGCAACAATAATCAGGATGGCACCCAGCATACTCTGCCGACCGATCCCGCCGGCACTACCACTACCTATAAGCCGGTAGCGCCGTACACCGATAGCAATAGTACGAGTCTTGCCGATATTGCGTTTTATTTCTGGCGCACGGATTTGAGGCCGACGCTTGCCAACTCGGATACGCTGAAATACATGCCGTATTCGACTGACGAGTACGTTACCGACGGGACCAAGACGGTGACGATCCCTCCGTACTGGAATCCGAAGAACGACCCGGCAAGCTGGCAGCACATGGTGACCTATACGGTAGGCGTTGGCCTGAGCAAGTGGCTGACGAATCCTCTCTGGGGCGGAGATACCTACGCGGCACCTGCTTACAACGCGTTCGCGACGGGAACCTCGAGCTGGCCGTCGGTGGGCTCTGCGCAGGCCAATGTCTACGATCTTTATCATGCTGCCCTGGATTCGCGTGGTGCGTTCTTCAGTGCGGAAAAGCCTCAGGACATCGTTAACGCCTTCAACGACATCATGCAGCGTATCGAGAATCGCCAGGGCACGGCATCCGGCGCTACGAGCAATGTCGGCAGCGTCAACGCCAACAGTCAGGTCTATCAGGCAAAATTCGACAGCAAGGACTGGAGCGGGCAATTCATCGCCAGCCGGATTTCCGATGGCAATGCGCTATCCGGCCCGTGTTACAACAAGCCAGTTGGTGACGTTTGCGGTATCGTCTGGAACGCCGAGACCTCCCTCGCCAGCCAGAATTGGAATACGGGGCGAGTCATGCTGACCTACAACGGCACGGCCGGTTCCGGGGAGCCGTTCCGCTGGAATCCTCTGAGTACGGCCGAGAAGACCGCATTGGAAGACGGTGGAAGCGTGACGGATGGTCAGAACCGACTCGATTGGCTGCGCGGCGATCAATCCAACGAGCAGCAGAACGGTGGAACCCTGCGTAACCGCAGCAATGTGCTGGGCGACATCGTGCACTCGAATCCGACATTTGTCGGTGCGCCGGATTTCGATTACAACCTCAGCAACAGCTGGCATGACAATCTGTATGGCTCGGCGACGATGCCGGAAAACAGCGCAACCGTCGATTACGGTCAATTCGAGGCCAATCACAAGGAACGGCTCAATGTCGTTTACGTGGGCGGAAATGATGGCTTTCTGCACGGCTTCGCCGCGGGCAACTACACCTATACCACTGGTACGAAGACCTATAACAACGCTACGAATACCGGTAAGGAAGTGCTCGCATTCATGCCGTCGCAGATGTTTTCCAACGCGGCGCGCCTGAGCAATCCGGATTACGTACAGGCGAGCAAGCATCGATTCTTCGTCGATGGACAGCAGTCGCAAACCGACGCGTTCTTCGGTGGGGCGTGGCATTCCATGCTGGTCGGCAGTCTGGGCGCCGGCGGCCAGGGCATTTATGCGCTGGACGTGACCAACCCGGCGAATTTTTCGGAAAGCAATGCAAGCAGCATTGTGAAGTGGGAGTTCGGCGTTAGCGCCGGCGGAAGCGATCTGGGATATACGTTCGGGCGCCCGCTGATAGTCCGCTTGCACAACGGCAAGTGGGGGGTTCTGGTCGGAAATGGATACAACAGCGCTTCCGGCACGGCGGCTCTGTACATCCTCGACGTTTCCGATGGGCATGTGCTGGCGGAGTTGAATACCAAAAAGACCAGTTGCAGCAACGGCAGCAAGTCCAACGGCATCGCTTATGTGACGCCGGTCGATATGGATTCGGATCACATTACCGATTACGTTTACGCCGGAGACCTGTGCGGCGACGTCTGGCGTTTCGACCTGACCGGTAATACGGCCGCGAGCTGGCATGTGTCGACGTTCGGCACCGGCAATCCCACTCCGTTGTTTCAAGCAACGGGCCCCGGAGGAAGCCCCCAGCCCATCACGAGCAAGATTATCGCGAATCCGAACCCGAAAGGTTTGAGCTATGGTGTCGAACTCTATTTCGGTACGGGCAAGTACTTCGAAACCGGTGACAACGTGCCCGATACCACGCACGTTCAGAGCATATACGGCGTATGGGATCACAATTTCACCGGCTCGAGCCCCTTTTCCTATCTCGTGACCAAGGGCTCGCCGGCAAGTACCTATAATTTGACCCGATCGGATTTGACGCAGCAGTCGATCATGTTCCAGGGTTTGGACAACACGAGCGGTAGCCAGACCTACGGAGAAACCGTGCGTGTGCTGAGCAACAATTCCATCGATTGGGCCAGCAGCATGGGGTTCTATCTGGACCTGGAGAAGCCGACTAATAATCTTTCCGGGACTGCGCCTAACCAAACGATCGCCACGCCGTCTTCATGGACTCCTCAGGGCGAGATGGTGGTCAACAATCCGTTGATAATCGGCCGTTCGATATATTTCTCGACGACGATTCCGTCCTCAGATCCATGTTCGGCGGGAGGTACAGGCTGGGTCATGGCTTTGAGTCTCGGTAGCGGGGGTGATTACCAAGGACGTACAAACAGGTTTCAATACCGGCAAATTGGGCTGGCGTGAGCTGCGTTGATCGGAGGTCAACGATGACATTCCTGCTGTATTCGAGCCGCGATAGCTTTACGCTACGTCATCTTCTGCTGACAATCGCCGCTATTGGCGCACTGGTTTTATCTGCGTCTGCCTTTTCTGCATCCCGAATTGCGACGCTGAAGGGGTTGGATATGTCCGATGGTTTGGTCGTGTTCGATCAAGGGGCATATCAAATGGGACCGAAACTGCGTCAAGAGTTGCAGCAGGAGGAATCGAACGGAACGCTCCGACTGCGTTCGGGCATGCGGGTGCGTGTGGAAACCGTGCCAATACCCGGTGCGCTCGGTAGTGGACCCCGGAGCGAGATGGCTGTGAAGCTCATTCCTCTTGGGGGCGGCAGACGATGAGACAGGTGATGGGCGCAAGAGGCATCGGGTATAGGCGAGGCGGATCGGCAGGGGGGTGTTCGCGTGGGGGGGCGCCTGCTCTTGGGCAGGGCGGATTCAGCCTGATCGAGTTGATGATCACGCTGCTCGTGTTCGCGATTATCGTGGCTTTCGCCTATCCGAACTATCAGAACTACGTGCGCAAAACACATCGCACTGCGGCCAAGACTGCGTTGCTCGAGGCGGCTAGCAGGGAAGAAAGGTATTTTTCGACAAACAATGTCTATAGCAATAGCCTGACGCAGCTTGGCTATCCCGCGACCCTTGATGTGCCAACCGGTGGTAGCCCCTATTATCGTGTGACGCTTGGCTTAAATGCGGCGTCAGGTTATGTCGTGACCGCGACGCCGCTGGCCGGATCAGGGCAGACCAACGACACGGAGTGCGGGAATTTTACGCTTAACGGTTTGGGCCAAAAGGGCATTTCTGGTACCGGAAGTGCTGCTACATGCTGGCAGTGAAAGGGCGCGCCGATCGGCTGTAGTGCGCTACGGTTGGCACCGTCAGTCTTTCCAAAACCTTGGGCCGTTTGTTATGTGGTTACTACTGGCGCAGCGCGCTTGGAAGACTGAATGTGATGTTCTCCTCTCGGCCTCGTTGCTCGCCAACGGCGGTGGCCCCCCAGTCCTGTAGCTGTGCTGTGACATCTTGTACCAGGGTTTCCGGGGCAGATGCCCCGGCGGTGACGCCGATGCGCGTTTTCCCTTCAATCCACTCGCGCCGAATGTCGCTTGGCCCATCGATCAGGTAGGCGGGTATGCCGGCCTTCTCGGCGAGTTCTCGCAGGCGATTTGAATTCGAACTGTTGGGCGAGCCGACGACGAGTATCGCGTCGCAGTCGCCGGCGAGCGTGCGCACCGCGTCCTGGCGGTTCTGGGTGGCGTAGCAGATGTCGTCCTTGCGGAGACCTTCGATGGCGGGAAAGCGCTCGCGCAGTGCGTCGATGACGGTGCGTTCCCGGACGGCCAGTCGGCCTTGATGCTGTGCGCAGCCCGATTGCGGCACATCGCAGGAACGAAATGGGGAACACGGCGCTATCTGAACATGCAGCCGCTATTCGAAACCACCCTGGAATCAACCACCGCCTGAGCACCGCCCCAACAAAAGTGCGCAAAAAATTGGACACTACCGCTGTCGGTTAAGCTGCTAAACCTCCGGCGTTCAGGGTTCCCGGAGCGTCTTATCCTTATTTGTAAAACGGCGGGCATAAACGCCTGCATCCGCACTCCGGTGCGCCTGTCCCGGGCGGCTTTCTCTGAATCAAGGCTCATGGAGCGGAACCGAAGTCGTTCGGCGTGGTCATAAAGATTCAGCAAACACTGCGCGTGTCGGGAGCCCTAAGACACACTGAATAAACGCGCGAGCAGGTCGAGATGCCAGACGCATGGCGCATATGCCAGAGCACTGCTCAGGCGGGCCTTATCTATTCGGGTGGGTGAGGAAGTGAGCACCGCGCAACGCCGTAAATCGTGCGCGCAGCCCTTTATTCATGCGTCCTGAGCGCTGCGTAGGTGTTGGTGCCCCTGTTCGATTGAAGTCGGGCGGCGCAAACCTTTGGCTGTTCCTGTCTCAGCATAATCGGGAGGTTGTGAGTGTTGACGACGGCACGACCACTGTTCTCATGGCGATTTGCAGGAGTGGCCGATCAGGGTTTCACCCTGATCGAGTTGATGGTGGTGTTGGCGCTGGTCGCCCTCTTCGCGCTGATCGGCATTCCTTCCTATCGCAGCGTGACCACGCGCAATCGCATGGCGGCGGAGATGAACGCCTTGGTCGGCGATCTGCAATATGCGCGCAGCGAAGCGATCAAGCGCGGCCACGACGTCGATGTGTGCGCCACCGATGCGCAGTCCGCTCCCGATTGTCTCGGCGCGAATGCGACGCAGTGGAGCGGCGGCTGGGTGGTCTACGCGCCGGCCTTTGCCGGCAACATCACCCATGTGCTGCGGGTGCAGGCGGCCTTGCAGGGCCACGATACGCTGGCGACCAACGCGGCGAGCAATCCCGGTGTCATCGCCTTCAATCGCAATGGTTTTGCCCCCGGCGTGCAGCAGACCTTCGTGCTCAACGATGCGGCGGGCGCGGCGCAGCAACGGCGTTGCGCGGTGCTGTCCACGGTCGGGGGCATATCGATTCGCACAGCGGGAGAGCCCAGTTGTCCATGATGTCGAAACGCGCACAGCGCGGCTTCAGCCTGATCGAGGTGCTGGTGGCGCTGTTGGTCATCGCCGTCGGCCTGCTCGGCATCGCCGGTATGCAGGCGATGAGTCTGGACCGTACCGCGACTTCTCGGGTGCGAGCCCTGGCGGCGGTCGAGGCGTCGAACATAGCGGCCTACATGGCGGCCAATGCGCCCTATTGGCGCAACGTGGCCCTGCCTTTCAGCGCCACCGTGCAGCCGACCGGTACGCCGCTGGGCGCTTCCGTGACCTTGTCCACCGCGAATTCGATCTTGATCGACAGCTTCAGTGCGGCGCCGGATTGCGACAGCGCTCCCTGTTCTGTGCCGCAGATGGCTGCCGCCGATCTCCGGCAATGGGGTGGCGTGGGCGAACTGGGCTTGTTGCCCGGCGCCGTCGCGCATATCGCCAGCAACGGCACCGAAGCCGGGGTGTTCCGTGTCTCGGTGGGTTGGTCGGAAAAACGTTCTAAGGACAGTGCCGGCGGCAGCGCCCTCGCGCCGTCCACCACCTGGTATCGCATCGTGGTGCAGCCATGAGTCGAGGCGCGTCCATGCAAGTCCGTACACAAGCCGGTATCGGTCTGGTCGAACTGATGGTGGCGCTGGTGCTGAGCCTGTTCCTGCTCGCTGGCCTGTTCACCATCTTTTTCGGCATGCGCCGCAGCTATAACGACCAGCAGGCCTTGGCGGCTTTGCAGAACAACCAGCTGCTGGCAGCCTCGGTGCTCAGCGACACCCTGCGCGGGGCTGGTTATTTCCCTTACGGCGCCAGCTACGCAAGCCGGGCGCAGGCATTTCCCGCCAACACGACCTGGGCGGCGGGGCAGGTGGTGTCGGCATCGGGCACGGCGGCCGGGCCGGATACGCTTTCGTTGCGCCTGATTCCCGCGCAGGCGACGAACTGTTTCGGCCAGAACAGCAGCGTGGTGCAGGTCAATACGTTCAAGCTGATCGACACGCAGGCCAGTCCCCATTCGCTGGCCTGCACCGCGACGCCGGACAAGGGCCTCTTTCAGACCAATGCGCTGGTGTCGCCCTCGGGCACGAGCGGCATCAATCCCAATGGCGGCGGCGTGCAGAACCTGCAGGTCAAGATTGGCGTGGCGCCGAACGGCGATGCGGTGCAGCAGTATCTGCCGCCGAACAAGATGACCGCCGCCGACTGGAAAGCCGCGCGCAGCGCCATCGTCACCCTGACCTTCTTCAATCCGCTGTTCGATGCCGCGCATACCGAGGCGGGAGCGAATACCGACAGCCAGGGTCAGCCGCGTTATCTGCGCATGATCCGCGTCATCCGCCTGGAGAATCTCGCGCCATGAGTATTCGTAAAATCGTCTCGAGGGGTGCGCTGAAGCAATGCGCGAGCGGGATGGACTGCAAGGCGCACGGAACGCCGCGACCGAGGCCTTTCAGCGGGATAGGCGAGGGAGCGTGCGCCGCACCGCCATTCATTCAACGTGTCCCGAGGCAGCGTGGCTATGTGCTCATCACCGCGCTGCTCATCCTGGTCATTCTCACGCTGCTGGGCGTGAGCATGCTGAGCGGCGTCAGTCTGCAGGAAAAAATGGCCGGCAATACGCGCGCGAAAACGCGGGCGACCACCGCGGCGGACTTCGTCGTCAATGCCGTGGAGACTCTGCTGCCGAGCATGCCGATGCTCGTTTCCGGCTGTACCTCGCCAGCTAACGCGTGGCGGATTTGCGCCGCCAACACGCTGAGCGACAGCAGCGCGGTGGCGGACTCGACCTGGGGCCTGAACGGCGGTACGAGCTATGCCGTTTCGGCCACGGCGTTGCCCTCGCTGCGCTTTCCCGCGGGCCTCATCCACGCCGGCGGCGGCAGCAACGTCTATGCGCATACTCCGGAGTTCTTCGTCGAGTATCAGGGCCGCGGCGCAACCCCTTCCGGCTACAGCCTGTCGGTGAATCAATACGGCAGCGGCAGCGCGCCGGTGGTCGATATCTATCGCACCACGGCGATGGCCACTGGCGGCAACGACACCGCGGTTTCCGTCATTCAATCGCTCTACAGCTACATGCACATGCGCTGAGGTGCTCTTAATGCACAGTCGTCTTGCACGCTGGATTCTGCGCGCCGTTCAGGTGATCGCGCTCGGCCTGTCGGGAAGCGGGGTCGCTCTGGCCGGATCATCTCCGCAGGTCGTGATTTCCAATGTTCCGATGACCCTGGCCCAGCCCACGCCGCCGCAGGTGATGCTGGCGCTGACCAATTCGCAGTCCATGGACGGGAGTCTGTCCGGCGCTATCATGACCGGCTCCGGCGCGGTCAGCGGCTTTTCCGGTCCGTCGTCGCCGACCTGTTATACCGTGCCTGCCGGTTTCACGCCGCCCGAGTCCGGCGCCGGCGGCTGCCCGGCCGGAGAGGCGCCTTACACCGTCACCGACTCCGGCACGCAATACGACAACAGCCCGAGCCGGCTCAATGTCGCCAAACAGGCGCTCATGGCCGTCATCAAGCAGTACGCGCCCACGTTCAATATCGGTCTGATGGACTACCAGACAGGCAAGCCGAGCCTGAGCAGTACCTGGGTTTATTACATGAGTCCGACCGACGGATTCGCTTTTACCGACGATAATTCCGATCCCCTGCCTGCCGGAGCCAATGCCTGGGTCGTCAATCCCTGTTATCAGGCCTCGTCGACATCCGAGGCGTCATCCGACTGCGCTTCGATGGCCGCTGTGCAGGGGATGTCCGGGATAAGCAGCGATCACTACATGGCGGTGCAGGCCACTTCGGACGCGTCGGACATCAACGATGTGCTTTACGCTGATTCACTACCCGATATTTTTATGGTTTACGGTGGACCGAGCCCCTCTTCGCCCTATCCGCCCAATTTTTCCCTGTCTGATTACAACAGCGGCAATATCCAGCTTTACTATTCGTACACTACGTATAGCAATTTTGGGTTCTCCTCCAGTCCGACCAATGCCGGTTACGTGCCGTATTCCCCCGAGTCAATCGATGCGCTGCGCGGCTTCGGTTATAGCGCCTCGGACACGGCCGACAGCGGGAATGTGCTGGTGACGATCAAGCCGGCCGGGGTCAACGGCCAACCCGCGACGATTTCCCAGATCAATCATTACATCAACAAGTTTTCGCCCTACCTCGCTCCCGAAACCGACAATTCTCAGGGCAAGGACATCAAGGCGTCGGCCGGGCAGAGCCCCATCGCGGGCATCCTCGCCGGTGCTTACTCTTATTTCACCAAGAGTAGCGACAGCAGCACGCCAACGGTCAATGACTGCCCAGTGAAACGCTATGTCGTGCTGGTCACCGACGGTCTGCCGACCGAGGATCTTAGCGGCGACAGCTGGCCGCCGCTCGGCAGCGTGTCGGGCAATGGCTACGGCGTGAAGGCGACATTCAACTTGGTCGGCGGCGGCACGGTTTCCACCACCAGCTCGGACTTCAAGGCCGATGTGCTCGCCGGCAAGACGCTGGGCTTGGCGACGACCAACGACACGGCGCTGAGCGACGCCATCAGCAAACTGAAGACCTTGGGCGAGAAGAACATCGAAACCTATGTGGTGGGCATGGGCGCCGGCGTCGATCCGAGCAAGAATCCCGCAGCCGCCGCCACCCTCAAGGCCCTGGCCATCGCCGGCGGCACGAAGAACTACTTCGCCGGCACCAGCGCGCAGGCGGTGGTTCAAGACATGCAGGTCATCTTCAGCCAGATCCAGGCCGCCAACATGTCGACCACCGCGGTGGCGGCCAATTCCGGCAGCATCCAGAGCAACACCCTGCTGTATCAGGCCCGCTTCAGCTCGCAAACCTCGCCCGACGCCGACTGGACCGGCAACCTGTTCGCTTTCCCGCTCAACTCCGATCTGAGCGTCAACACCGATTCGTCCGATGCCGTTTGGCAGGGCGCGGCGCAGCTCGATAACGCGTTGGCCGACGGCGGCTGGAAGACCATGCCGATCATCACCTGGAATTCGGCCAAGAATGCCGGAGCGCCGTTTGTCTGGTCCTCGTTGGATGCCGCCCAGCAGACGGATCTGGAGCAATACTGGGGTTCCTTGTCGACGACGCAGCAGTCCGCCTTCACCGATGAGGCGGCCTACGGCCAGGCGGTGCTCGATTATCTGCGCGGCGACGAGAGCCAGGAACAGGTGAACGGCGGGGTCTTCCGCGACCGTTCCAAGCTGCTGGGCGACATCGTCGACAGCAATCCGCTCTATGTGGGGCCGCCGCCGGCGGTTTCCGGGCTGTCGGCGCCGCCCGCTTCGAGCAGTGCCACGGTCGCGGCCTATACCGCGGCGAATACTGCTTACGCGACATTCGCCGCCGACAATGCCGGGCGCGCGCCGATCGTCTATGTGGGCGCGAACGACGGTCAGCTGCACGGCTTCGATGCGACGAGCGGCGCGCCGGTGTTCGGTTTCGTGCCCGCCGGCGTCTATGGCGATCTGGCGGATCTGAGCGAACCGACCTACAACGCCAACCATCGTTTCTATGTCGACGGCTCGCCGAACGCCGGCGACGTGCCGTTCACCAGCAGCGGCAAGGTGAACTGGCACACCCTGCTGGTCGGCGGGCTGGATGCGGGCGGCAAGGGCATTTATGCGCTCGACGTGACCCATCCCGAGCAGACGATTCAGAATGCCAGCGGCGACGCGCAGACGGCATTGGCTCAGCATGTGTTGTGGGACATCACCGACAGCACGCCGGGATTCGCGCAGCTGGGGCTGAGCTATAGCCAGCCCCAGGTCGCGGTGATGAACATCGACAACGCGACTGGAACCCCGATGCCGACGCCGGTGGTGATCTTCGGCAACGGCTACAACAGCGCTGCCAGCTCGCCGTATCTGTATGTGGTGAATGCCCAGACCGGCGCCTTGATCCACAGTTTCGATCTGTGTTCGCAGTCCAGCGGCTTGGAGCCCGCGGCGTGCAAGTCGTCCCTGGCCAACGGGCTGTCCACCCCGACCGTGGTTTCGGTCCAGGGCAACGGGCTGGCCGACCGGGCCTATGCCGGCGATCTCCAGGGCAATCTGTGGCGCTTCGACCTGTCCTCGCCCGATCCGGCGAACTGGACGGCCCGGGTGCTGTTCAAGGCGGTGGGGCCGAACAACAACCCACAACCGATCACCACCGCACCCGCCGTCTCGCAGGCGCCGGAGGGTACCAACGGCCAGTTGGTGTTCTTCGGTACCGGTCAGCTGCTTGGCCAGCCGGACCTGACGGATACGGACACGCAGTCGTTTTACGGCGTGCTTGATAACGGCACGGATTCCGCCCTCACCACCAGCGTCGGCAGTCCGCAATGGCTGACACGCTCCCAGCTGCGGGCTCAGACGATAGCGACCACGACTTACAGCTACACCGATTCGAGCGGCGACACGCAGACCGAGAACGTGAGGACCATCGCCACCCATCCGGTGAATTTCGCCCTGGTCGACGGTTGGTACATGGATCTGCCGGATCCGGGCGAGCGGGTCATCACCCCGCCGAGGGTATTCGGCCAGGAGGTGGCGTTCACCACCGACGTGCCGGCCACCAGCAGCTGCGGCGGTGGCATGCAGAGCTTCCTCATGGTGGTGAACTTCGCCACCGGCGGCGCCTTCAACACGCCGGTGCTCGATCTGAACAACGACGGCCATTACGACGCCGGCGATCAGGCCAGCGGCGGGGTCAATCCGGTGGGCGTCGATCTGGGCGGGGTTTATTCGTCCGGCGTGACGCTGATGCCGACGGGCAAGCACTCGGTCAAATACATCTCGCAATCCAGCGGCAAGATCAAGGCGATGCGCGAGCGGGCCGGGCTGGTGTCGGGGCGGTTGAACTGGGACGAGCTGCGTTAAGGGCGCGCAATGGAGGATAGAAGTATGTCATTGCATCGACGGATGGCTGCCGTGTCGGCAAGACGAATCGCGCTGTGTGCTCTCGGTGCGTGGCTGGCGCTGGGCACGCAGCAGGCGCTGGCCTGCACGGCCTTTCCGGCCGCCAGGCTGGCGAATGGGGAAATCGTCAATCTCAGGACCGGGGTGATCCGCGGCGGTCCCCAGGCCGGCCGCTACGTGTCGCCAGCGCTGCTGCGCGAACTGCGCCAGCGCCACGATGCGGCTGCGCGTCGGCGCGCGCAGCGGTAATAAGGGCGATCAGCCGCGCAGCGCGCTCGGCAGGCTGAAGGTGATCTTTTCCTCGCGGCCGTGCTGTTCGTGCACGCGCTCGGCGCCCCAGGCCTGAAGCTGGGCGACGACGTCGCGCACCAGAGTTTCCGGTGCCGAGGCGCCGGCGGTGACGCCGATATGCCGCTTGCCTTCCAGCCATTCCTGCTTGATGTCGGTGGGGCCGTCGATCAGATAGGCCGGCACGTCGGCCTTTTCGGCCAGTGGGTGGCGTAGCAGATGTCGTCCTTGCGGGGACCTTCGATGGCGGGAAAGCGCTCGCGCAGTGCGTCGATGACGGCGCGGGCATCATCGACGGACAGTGTGGTCTGGGTGACGAACGCAAGATGCTCCGGGTCCCGCACTTCGAGCTGTGCGGCGTCTTCGGGCGAATCGACTAGGTAGATGTCGCCGCCGAAGCTGCGGTCGTACTGCCCCATCGTACCCTCGACCTCGGGATGTCCCCGGTGCCCGATCAGCACGGCTTCGCGCCCTTCCCTGGCGTATTTGGCTACCTCGATGTGTACCTTGGTGACCAGCGGACAGGTTGCGTCGAAGACCGTCAGTTCACGTGATTCGGCCTCCCGGCGCACGGCCTGGGAAACTCCGTGGGCGCTGAAGATCACGGTCGCGCCGTCGGGGACTTCGGCGAGTTCCTCGACGAAGATGGCGCCCTTGGCGCGTAGTCCGTCGACTACGAACCGGTTGTGTACGACCTCGTGACGGACATAGATCGGGGCGCCGAATCGCTCGAGTGCGCGTTCGACGATTTCGATGGCGCGGTCGACACCAGCGCAGAAGCCGCGAGGGTTGGCGAGAAGAATGTCCATGGGAGTGCTCGGATAGGAGTTGGCCGGCGGCAACGTCCGCGGCTTGAATTATCCGGATACGTTAACGTAAGCGGCTTGCGGCGTCACCCCGCGCGGGTTGGGGATAAGGGCATTTCAGTTACAGGCGAGTACATGAACTTCGAATGCGAAGTCATGGCCGGCCAGCGGGTGGTTGAAGTCGACCAGCACGTGTTGCGCTTCCACCGATACGATGCGCCCGGCCAAGGTGTCGCCGGTTGGGGTCTCGAAGGCGACCATGGCGCCCGGCTCGAGCATGGCTTCATCGCCGAACAGGGATCGTTCGAGTGTTTGGAGCATTTCCGGATCGTACGGACCGAAGCCGCGTTCCGCTGTGAGATGAAACGTTTCGTGCGTGTTAGCGGTCATGCCTGCCAGGCAACGCTCGAGTGCGGGGTGCAGCGTACCGTCGCCGAGCCGGATGTGCAGCGGCTCGCTTTCCTCGCTGCGGTCGAAAACGGTGCCGTCTTCAAGGCGGAGTTCGTAGTGCAGGGTGAGGGTGAATGCCCGGTCTTGATCGTCGCTGTCTATCATAAGAATTTAATTAATTAATAAATTATCTATATACCTAAGAGATTGGACTAAGTATGATTCTCACCAACGGCCAATCAGTGCCGGTTCATCCAAGCTTGAAACAGTTAATCAAAACACAAGGAGACGCATCATGGAAAACGAACAGCAGGCACAGGTAGCGGGACTTCCGCGTTTGAACGAGCCGGCTCCGGCGTTCAAGGCCAAGACCACGCATGGCGAGCGCTCGCTGGAGGACTACAAGGGCAAGTGGCTCATCCTGTTCTCCCACCCGGCCGATTTCACGCCGGTGTGCTCCACCGAGTTCATGGCCTTCGCCAAGCTGCACGACCAGTTCCAGGCCAAGAACTGCGATCTGCTCGGCCTGTCCATCGACAGTAACTACGCGCATATCGCCTGGGTTCGCAATATCAAGGAGAAGTTCGGCGTCGACATCCAGTTCCCGATCATCGAGGACCTGAGCATGGATGTGGCGCGCGCTTACGGCATGATCCACCCCGGCGCGGCCGACACCTCCGCGGTGCGTGCGACCTTCCTCATCGATCCCGAGGGAGTGCTGCGCGCGATGGTCTACTACCCGATGAGCAACGGGCGCTCGATTCCCGAGTTCCTGCGCCTGCTCACCGCGCTGCAGACCTCGGACACCAACGCCTGCGCGACGCCGGAGGGCTGGCAGCCGGGCGAGGCGGTGATCGTGCCGCCGCCGCAGACCGCCGAGGCCGCGGAGAAGCGCGCCAGCGAGGGTTACGAGTACACCGACTGGTACTTCAGCAAGAAGCAGCTCTGAAGCTGTAACAGTGCAACGAGCCGGCCGCAAGGCCGGCTCGTTTGCGTTCGTTCAACAACCCAGCCGGTTGCGAAGCTCGGTCCACAGCGCCTGGTACTGCAGTGCCGCCGGGCTGTGTGGTGCGTAGTCCTGCAGCAAGGCTCGGCGCGGGCCCATCTGCTCGATGATCGACGCGTACGGGATACCCGTGCGAAGCAGCGTGGAGATCTCCCGTGGCAGGGTCTCGACAAGCTCGCGATGCAGGCGCCGGCGCCTGTCGACCATGCTTAGAAAGGGATACAGTCTGACCTTGCGCATGTGCTGGCGCGCCAGGTGCTGCACCAGCACGCCAAAGGTGTGCACCGAAAGACTGCTGGGGATCATCGGCGTGGCGACCACATCGGCCAGCCGCAGCACTTCGTCGTTGATCGGCTGAATGCCGGCCGGGCAGTCGAGAACCAGCAGCGCATAGTCCTCCGCAAGCGGCGCGGCCAAGCGTTCGAGTAACTCGTCGTCCTGATCCACGCGCTGTTCCAGCCGGCGGCTCGACAGCCCTCCGGCCAATAGATGCAGGCGCGGCCAGCGGGTTGGCTGAATCAGGTCTCCGATCGGGATTTTGCCCCGCGTCAGGCGCTTCATGCCGCCGATGTCCTCGCTGTCGAAGCCGAGGTACCAGGCAGCGGAGCCTTGCGGATCGAGATCCCAGAGCAAAGTCCGCAGTCCCTGTTCGGCGGCGAGGCTGGCCAGGTTGACGGCCGCAGCGGTCTTGCCGACGCCACCCTTGAGGTTGTAGAGCGCGAGCGTTTTCATCTGTACATCATAACGTGTCGAGTCGCCGCCGCGTCCGCCCTTGAGATAGGACGCGGATGACGGGGCTGTTACAATCCGTTTCCTACTAGAACGCATAACATCGGGCATCTACGGGTTCGCGCACGGCTACCGACAAAAGGCAGCCGAGTGGTGACGCGCCCGCGTTAGGAGAGGCAGGAGCGGATGGCAGGTACGGACGTGATCCGGCCAGAGGAAGCCGGCAACCTGAGTGGATTGTTTCACGAGCGGGTGCGGCGCAGCCCCAGCGCCGTCGCCTACAGTCACTACGACAACGGCAGTCAGAGCTGGCTCGATACGACCTGGGCCGAGATGTCGCTGGAGGTCGGACGTTGGCAGGCGGCGATGCGCAAGGAGGGCTTGCAGCCCGGCGACCGGGTCGCGCTGATGCTGCGCAACTCGCGCGAGTGGGTGGTGTTCGATCAGGCTGCGCTCGGGCTGGGGCTGATCAGCGTGCCGTTGTACACCGACGACCGACCGGACAACGTCGCGCACATTGTGGAGGAAACCGAGGCTAGGCTGCTGGTGGTGGACGGCAAGCGGCAATGGCGCCGCCTGCAGGAGATCAGCGGCGGTTTCGACAGTCTCAAGCGCATCGTCAGCCTGGCCAACATCGAAGCCGAGGACGGTGCCGTCGACACGCATCTGGAGTCCTTTGCCGCCTGGAGCTTCGGCTGCCATGGTCAGCCCGAGCGCTCGACCGCCGATCCGGACGAACTGGCCAGCATCGTGTACACCTCGGGTACGGCCGGGCGCCCCAAAGGGGTCATGCTCAGCCACCGGAACATGCTCGAGAATGCCTTCGCGGCCTCGTATGTGGCGGACATCACGCCGGACGACATATTTCTGTCCTTTCTGCCGCTGTCGCATACCCTGGAACGTACCGGCGGCTATTACCTGCCTATGGTGTGCGGTGCCCGGGTCGCATATGCGCGTTCCGTGCAGCAGTTGGGCGAAGATCTGCAGGCGGTCAGACCGACCGTGCTGATTTCCGTGCCGCGCGTGTATGAACGCGTGCATAGTCGTTTGCGCAAGAGCCTGGAACAGCAGGGCGCGCTGTCGCGGAGCCTGTTCACCGGTGCGGTGCGGGTCGGATGGCAGCGTTACGAACGCGCCCAGGGGCGTGGACGCTGGCGGCTGACGCACGTGTTGGGACCGGCCCTGGACCGTATCGTCGGCGGCAAGCTGCGGGCGCGCCTCGGCGGTCGGTTGCGTTTCGCGATCTGCGGCGGTGCGCCGTTGGCGCCGGAACTGGCGCGTGAATTCACCGGTCTCGGTGTGCCTTTGCTCCAGGGCTACGGTTTGACCGAGGCAAGTCCGGTGGTTAGCGTCAATCTGCCGGACAACAACGTGCCTGAGAGCATCGGGCCGGCGCTGCGCGGCGTCGAGACCCAAATCGGGCCGAATGACGAATTGCTGGTCCGCGGGCCGAACGTGATGATGGGATACTGGGCCAACGAGGAAGCGACTCGCGCGGCGATCGACGCCGATGGCTGGCTGCATACCGGCGATCAGGCGCGCAAGGACGGGGACGGGCGTCATTTCATCACCGGCCGGCTCAAGGACATCATCGTGCTCGCCAATGGCGAGAAAGTGTCACCGGTGGAAATGGAGATCGCCATCGGCCTGGACGATTTGTTCGACCAGGTGTTGATTGTCGGTGAGGGTAAGCCGTATCTTGCCGCGCTGGTCGTGCTCGGCGAGGAGGCGTGGCCGGTGTTCGCGCGCGAATGCGATGCCGACCCCCAGGATCCCGCGGTGCTTCGGGACCGCTACATCGAGCGTCGGGTGCTGCAGCGCATGGCGCGCGCCCTGCACGACTTTCCAGGTTACGCGCAGGTTCGCCGGATCACTCTGTTGCAGGAGCCATGGACGATCGAGGATGGTTTGGTGACACCCACCCAGAAACTCAAGCGCGTACGCATCCTCGCCCAACACGAGGCGGATGTGGCGCGCATGTACGAGGAGAATGAACGATGAGAGACGGCAAGGGACTGTTTGGTGGCATCGAGCCGGTGCTGCGAGTCCCCGCGCGTCCGGGCGATATCAATGCCGGTGGCGACATCTTCGGCGGCTGGATCATGTCGCAGATCGATATCGCCGGCAGCATACCAGCGGTCGCCCGCTCCGGCGGACGCGTGGTGACGGTGGCCGTCGACCACCTGGTGTTCATGAAGCCGGTGAAGGTGGGCGATATCGTCAGCCTGTACGCCAAACTGCTGGGCGTCGGCCGGACGTCGATGAAGATCGGAGTCGAGGTCTACGTCCACCGCGGGCTGCAGGATCCGGAATTCATTCAGGTCTCCGAGGCCACGCTGACCTATGTGGCCGTCGACGGGGAAGGCGCGCCCCGCGTGGTTCCGCCGCAGGCCGACTGATTCCCGCAAGACTACGGGTGTTCGATGGCGCAGTGCATCAGCGCCAGAACCTGCTGCGCGTAGTCGTCGGCGGACTCGCCCGATTTGCTGTGTTTCCACGGTTTGAGGTAACGGTCCTGGATCAATGCGATCAAGGTTGTGGCGATGATCGGGCTGTTGCCGCATGCGATGTCGCGGTCCCGGCGAACCCGATCGATCAATTCGTGCATGGCGGATTCGATCTGTAGTTCGATGTTCTTCGAATCCTCCTGATGTTCGTGCGGCAGGCTGCGGGTTTCGAAGTACAGAAAACTGAACCAGTCCTGCAGCATCTCCGCCGCGAAAATATGCTCGCGGATCATGGTTTCGAGCGCAGTCAGGGGAGCCGACGACAGGCTCATCGCCCTGACGAGCAGTTCGTCGATTACGAGCTTCACCAGATCCTTGACCATGATGGCGATGCGCTCCTTGCTCTCGATATAGGAGTAGATGCCGCCCATGCTCAGCCCCGTCGCCCGGCTGAGATCGCGCAGCGACATCATCGGGAAGCCGATGCGCGGGGTCAGCTCGAAGGTTGCGGTGAATATCTTTTCCAGGTTCACGACGGCGAATTTCGCCTTGTTGGTCGTGATTCTGTCCTTGTTGCGCTCGAACAGAGTCTGGTAGATCGCCCTGTCCTGGAGGGGGAAGTCTGCCTGGAAGTTCCTGAAATCAGCGGCTCTGCCGTGTTGTGATTGCGCCTGGCTCATGAGTGCTCCATCGGTCCGTGTGCGCTGGTTTGCCCGCCCCTTCTTCTGCTCCTGCAAAAGCGAAAGTGCTTGACGTTCTGTCGATTGTACCCTAAATAAAAGCGAACGCTCGTTCGATTTTTGTCGGATCGCCCCATTGGGTGCGAGACGCGGAGTATCCAGAATGATCACATGGGCCGTTCTACTGTTGGCTGCAGCCGCTCTACTCGGCTTCGCCTACTGGCGCGTTGGCCTCGTGTGGACGGCGGGCGCACTGGTGCTCCTGGCGCTGATGGCCTGGGCCGTGAGTGCGGCTGTCGGCGCAGCGGTCGTGTTGACGCTGCTCGCTGCGGGGCTGGCCGTCCTGGCTCTGCCTCCCGTGCGGTGCGAGCTGGTCAGCAAGCGGTTGTTCGCCGCTTTCAGCAGACAGCTGCCGCGCCTGTCCGAGACCGAACGCGAAGCGATCGATGCGGGCACCGTGTGGTGGGATGGCGAGCTGTTCAGCGGGCGCCCCGACTGGAGCCGCCTGCTGGATCAGCCCGCGCCGGTGCTGTCGGCCGAGGAACAGGCGTTCATCAACGGGCCGGTGACCGAACTCTGCCGCTTGTGCGACGCCTGGAACATCAACCACAACTGGGGGACGGTACCCGAGCATATCATCGACTTCGTGCGCCGCAGTGGTCTGTTCGGCATGATCATCCCCAAGCGTTACGGCGGGCTGGAGCTTTCCGCCTACGCCCAGTCCGAGGTGCTGGTGAAACTGTCCAACACCGGCGGCGGCGTAACTTATCTGGTTGCAGTTCCCAACTCGCTCGGCCCCGGTGAGTTGCTGCTCAAATACGGTACCGATGGGCAACGAGACTACTATCTGCCGCGCTTGGCCAGCGGCGAGGAAATTCCTTGCTTTGCGCTGACCGCTCCAACGGCCGGTTCCGATGCGACTTCGATTCCGGACGCCGGCGTCGTCTGCCGCGGCATGTGGCAGGGCCGCGAGGTGTTGGGCATGCGCCTGCAATTCAACAAGCGCTACATCACCTTGGCACCGATCGCCACGCTCATCGGCCTGGCCTTCAGGCTCAAGGACCCGGACCACCTGCTGGGCAACATAGATGACTACGGCATCACCTGCGCGCTGATTCCGCGGGATACGCAGGGCCTGGAGATCGGCCGTCGCCATCTGCCGGTGGGCGATACCTTCCTCAATGGACCGGTCCGTGGCCAGGACGTGTTCGTGCCGCTGGACAACATCATCGGCGGACCCGCGATGGCCGGCAAGGGCTGGACCGTGCTGGTCAACTGCCTGTCGGTGGGGCGTTGCGTCACGCTCCCGACCACTGCCGCCGCGGTTGGCAAGCGCATGCTCGCGGGCAGCAGTGCCTATGCCGCCCTGCGCCGCCAGTTCGGCGTGACGCTGTCTCGTTTCGAAGGCATCCAGCGCCCGTTGGCGCGCATCGCCGGCTACGACTACATCATCGACGCGGCGCGCAGCCTCACCATCCAGTCGTTGGACTGCGGCGAGAAGCCCAGCGTGCCCTCCGCCATTCTCAAGTATCACTGCACCGAGATGGCACGTCAGTGCACGCTGGACGCCATGGACATACATGGTGGCAAGGCGATCATGAAGGGGCCCGGCAACTACATCGCGAGCTGTTACGAGTCCATTCCGGTGGGGATCACCGTCGAAGGCGCCAACATCCTCACGCGCAATCTGATGATCTTCGGTCAGGGCGCCACGCGCAGCCACCCCTTCGTGCTCGAGGAAATGAAGCTCGCGCAGCGCGCAGGCGAGCCCGATGTGCTGGCCAAGTTCGATCGTCTGTTGTTCGCCCACATCGGCTCGACGCTCAGCAATGCCGTCCGCGCTCTGATCATGGGGCTGAGCGGCGCGCGGTGGGTCGACGTGCCGGGGGACGCCTCGCTGCACCGGCATTACCGTGATGTCGAACGATTCAGTGCCGCTTTCGCCCTGGTCGCGGATGCCGCCATGCTGAGCCTCGGCGGACGCCTGAAGCTCAAGGAAAGCCTGTCCGCGCGCCTCGGCGACATGCTGAGCGAACTGTATCTGGCCAGCATGGTGCTCAAACACCATGAGAACGCCGGCTGTCCGGAGTCCGAGCGCCCCGCCGTGGAGTGGGCGATGGCCTATCTGAAACATGGCTACCAGAGCGCCTTTCTCGAACTGATGCGCAATTTGCCGGCACGGCCGCTGGCGGGCCTGCTTCGCTTCGTGGTGTTCCCGCTGGGCGCGCGTTTCCGCGAGCCGTCCGACGCGCAGGTTTCGGCATTGGCCCGCACGGTGGTCGAGGATACCCCGGTGCGGGAGCGTCTGATCGGTGGATTGTTTACCGAGGAGGGTCTGAACAATCCGCTGGCGCACGTCGACAGCGTGTTCCGTCAGAGCCTGGGGCTGGAACCTCTGTTCCGGAAGCTGCAGCAGGCGGTCAAGGACAAGCGCCTGCCGAAGCTGCGGGGTACCGACATGATCAAGGCGGCGCGCCGCCGTGGTTTGCTCAGCAAGCAGGAGGCGCGGGAGCTGTATGCCTTCGATGCCCGTTTGATGGAAGTGATCAACGTGGATGACTTCGATCCAGAAGAGCTTGTTCGCGTTTCCTACGATCCCGCGGCGGATGTCTGCCTGTCGCCTTCCTTGCGCGAAGCCGTCTGAGCCCGCAAGTGCCGATCCCCGTCCGCCGCCCGAAGCAACAGGAGTCCGAGATGCCGAGCCAACCTGCCGAATTCCGCTATGCCGCCGGTGAGGCGGTTCTGCCGACGGTTCGGCAGGTAGCCGTGCTGGGGGCCGGCGTGATGGGGGCGCAGATCGCCGCGCACTTCGTCAACGCCGGGATTCCCGTGCGGCTCTATGATCTCGCCGCGGACGTGGCGGACAAGAGCGCCATCGCGCGCAAGGCTGTGGCCGATCTCGGGAAGCTCAAGCCCGAACCGCTCGCTTCCGAAGATGCTGCAGCCTGGATCACGCCGTGCAACTATGACGAGCACCTGTCCGAACTGGGTGATTGCCAGCTGGTGCTCGAGGCGATCGCCGAGCGCATGGAACTCAAGGCCCAGTTGTTCACGCGCATCGTTCCCCACCTGGCCGAGTCGGCGGTATTGGCGACCAACACCTCGGGCTTGTCGCTCAACGGACTGGCTGGACACCTTCCCGCCGCCCTGCGCCAGCGCTTCGTCGGCATCCACTTCTTCAATCCGCCGCGCTACATGCATCTGGTGGAGCTGATTCCCTGCGAGGAAACCGGGGCTCCCGTGCTCGACGGCGTGGAGACATTCCTGGTCGGTGCGTTGGGCAAGGGCGTCGTGCGCGCCCGAGACACGGCGAACTTCATCGCCAACCGCATTGGCGTGTTCGCCACGATGGCAACGCTGTTCCATGCCGAGCGTCTGGGGCTGAACTTCGAGACTGTGGACGAACTCACCGGGGGCAGGATCGGCCGTCCCAAGAGTGCGACTTTCCGTACGGCCGACGTGGTGGGGCTGGACACCCTGCGACATGTCCTCCACGGAGCCATCGAGAACCTGCCGGACGATCCTTGGTCCGGCCTATACGAGGTGCCGGGCTGGTTCGATGAACTGGTTGACGGCGGTGCGCTGGGGCAGAAGACCCGCCGTGGCATCTACGAAAAGGTGGACGGTGAAATCCGCGTCTACGAGCCGGCGACGCGCAAGTACCGCAAGCGCTGCGTGAAGGTGCCGGGCAAGGTCGACAAGCTGCTGTCCACGCGCGAGCCGGCCATCTATCTGCCGCAGCTGCGGGCGCTGAAGGATTCGCACGCGCAGTTCGTCTGGGCCATCCATCGCGACGTGTTTCACTATGCCGCCCATCTGCTCGAACAGATTGCCGACACTGCCCGCGACGTGGATCTGGCGATACGCTGGGGCTTCGGCTGGGATCGTGGCCCGTTCGAGATCTGGCAGCAGGCCGGCTGGCACGACATCGCCGCGCTGATCGGCGAGGACATCGATGCGGGCGAGACGCCGGTGCGCGTGCCGTTGCCCGACTGGGTGGGCCAGGTCGATGCCGCGCACGAGGCCGATGCGTCCTGGTCCGCGGCCGATGCGCGCTACAAGCCGCGCTCCACCCTGCCCGTGTACCGTCGCCAGGTCTGCCCGCAGTGCGTACTCGGCGAGGACGGGCATTTTGGCGAAACGGTGTTCGAAACCGAAACGGCACGCGTCTGGCACGGCAATGACGACGTGCTGGTGATCAGTTTCAAGACCAAGATGCACACCATCAGCGATCCGCTGATCGTCGATCTGAACCGCGCGGTGGAACTGGCCGAGCGGGAATACGCCGGCCTCGTCGTGTGGCATCCGGACGAACCGTTCAGCGCCGGCGCCGATCTGAAGTCCTTCATGCCCGTCGCGGTGAAGAACCTGATTCCGGGCAGCAGCGCATTGGACGACCTGCTCAAGCGTTTCCAGGGCATGTGTATCCGCATGCGCCGGGCCAGCGTGCCGGTGGTCGCCGGGGTGCACGGGCTAGCTCTGGGCGGCGGCTGCGAGTTGCTCATGCAGTGCGACCGGGTGGTGGCGGCGCTGGAGAGCTACATCGGCCTGGTGGAAGTGGGCGTGGGCCTGATTCCGGCCGGCAGCGGCTGCATGGAATTCGCCCGCCGCGCGGATCAGGCCGCCCGCGGCGGCGACCTGTTCCCGCACATCAGGGACATCTTCGAAGCCGTGGTCATGGGCAAGGTCGCCACCAGCGGGCTGCGTGCCCGGGAAATGGGCTTTCTGCGTCCGACCGACGTGGTGGTGATGAACCGCCACGAAGTCCTCGGCGCGGCCAAGGCCCAGGTGCGTGCCCTGCAGGCGGCGAGCTACCGCCCACCGGCCGAACGGCCGATCCGCGCCGCAGGGCGCGAAGCCATCGCCAATTTCCACGCGGCGATGGAGAACATGCACGCCGGGGGCTACATCTCCGACTACGACAGGACCATCGGTCTGGCGCTGGCCAATGCGATGTGCGGCGGTGACGTCGATACCGGAACCGAGGTGGCCGAAGAGTGGTTCCTGCGCGAGGAGCGCAGGCATTTCTGCAAGCTGTTGCGCAATACCAAGACGCATGCGCGCGTCACCCACATGCTGAAGAACGGCAAGCCGCTGCGCAACTGAGGAGAGAGCCGAATGAGTCAGGACGTCTATGTCGTCGCAGCCAGCCGCACGCCGGTCGGCAAGGCCCCGCGGGGCGTGTTCCGCCGTACCCGTCCGGACGATCTGCTCGCGCATGCGCTGCGCACGGTTCTGGCCGACTGTCCGAAACTCGATCCGGCCGAGATCGGGGACGTGATCGTCGGATGCGCCATGCCCGAGGCCGAACAGGGTATGAACGTGGCGCGCATCGCCTCCCTGCTGGCGGGGCTGCCGGACTCCGTGCCCGCCATGACCATCAACCGTTTCTGTTCCTCGGGTCTGCAGGCGGTGGCCAACGCGGCGGACCGTATCCGCCTCGGCGAGGCGGAGGTGATGATAGCGGGTGGTGTGGAGAGCATGAGCATGGTGCCCCTGGGGGGCAACAAGCTGTCCATGAATCCAGCCATCTTCGACGATCAGCATGTCGGCATCGCCTACGGCATGGGTATTACCGCCGAGAAGGTGGCCGCACGCTGGGGCGTGAGTCGTGAGGACCAGGACGAGTTCGCCCTGCGCAGCCATCGGCTGGCGCTGCAGGCGCGCGACGCCGGGTGGTTCGACGCGGAGATCGCGCCGTTCACGGTGGTCAGCCACCAGCCCGGCGAGGACGGTACGGTGCGGCTGGCGGAAACCGTGGTGAAGCAGGACGAAGGACCGCGCCGCGATACCAGTGCCGAGGTGCTGGCCAGGCTGCGTCCGGCCTTTGCGCAGGGCGGTTCGGTGACTGCCGGCAACAGTTCGCAGACATCCGACGGTGCGGGCGCGGTGGTGTTGATGAGCGAGAAGCGCATGGATGCGCTGGGGCTCGAGCCGTTGGCGCGTTTCGTCGGCTACGCGGTAGCCGGCGTGCCGCCGGAGATCATGGGCATCGGGCCGATCAAGGCGATTCCCCAGGCGCTGCAGCAGACCGGCGTCGGTCTCGCCGATATCGACTGGATCGAACTCAACGAGGCCTTCGCCGCACAGTCGCTGGCAGTGATCCGCGAAGTCGGCCTCGATCCGGAGAAGGTGAATCCGCAAGGCGGCGCCATCGCGCTGGGCCATCCGCTGGGCGCTACCGGTGCGATCCGTACCGCGACGCTGCTGCACGGGCTGCGGCGCACCGGCGGGCGCTACGGCATGGTGACCATGTGCATCGGCACGGGCATGGGGGCAGCGGGTGTATTCGAACGCTGTTGATAGGGGCTGTTCACACGATTGCGCGGTGCGCTGTTGCGCCTGCCTGAGAGCCAATTGAGGCGCGAGGAGAGGAGTTTGGTCATTCCAAGTGAACGACGAGCAACGCCGCATGTGACTCAGGCGGACACAACCGGAAAGGCCGAGCCGCTTTTCGCGTCCAACGGCGTCGGCATTCGCTCATGTGGTCCGGCTACAAGCGCTCGCGGCGCCAGTCGGGTCACGAAAAGCGGTTCCGGCAGCGCATCGCGCAGTCGTGTGAGCAGCAGGCCCTAGGCGAGGTGACGGCCATGACACATCCCTGGTACGAGAGCTACGATCCCGGCGTGCCGTTCGAGGTGGACCCCGACGAGTTCCCATCGATCGTCGATGTCTGCGAGCGCAGCTTCGCGCACTACGCGCAGCGGCCGGCGTTCAGCAACATGGGCGTCAGCCTGAGCTACGCCGAACTCGATCGCCGCAGCCGTGATTTCGCCGCCTGGCTGCAGTCGGTCGCCGGCCTGGCACGCGGCGACCGGGTAGCCCTGATGATGCCCAACGTGCTGCAGTATCCGGTCGCGCTGCTCGGCACGCTGCGGGCGGGTTGCGTGGCGGTCAACGTCAATCCCCTGTACACCTCCCGCGAACTTGAACATCAGCTGCGCGATTCGGGCGCCAAGGCCATCGTGTTGTTGGAAAGCTGCGCGCACACGCTCGAGCAGGCGCGCGAGCGCGTGCCGCTGGAACACGTGGTGCTGACGCGCGTCGGCGACCTGTTTCCGTTCCCCAAGTCAGCGCTGGTCAACGCCGCGGTCAAGCACGTCAAGAAACTGGTCCCGGACTGGAAGCTGGACGGCGTGACCTGGTTCGGCGAGGTGCTGCATGCCGGCGCGGCCGCTGAATACGAAAGGCCTGTGCTGGAGCCGGCCGATCTGGCGTTTCTGCAGTACACCGGCGGCACCACGGGCCGTGCCAAGGCCGCGATGCTCAGTCACCGCAACATCGTGGCCAACCTCCTGCAGGCCACGGCGTTCATGAGCAGCGGCATGCAGGACGAACGGCAGGTGGTGGTTACGGCGCTGCCGCTTTACCACATCTTCTCGCTGCTGGCGAACTGTTTCGTCTTCATGCACCTGGGCGGGGAAAACCTGCTCATCACCAACCCGCGCGACTGCAAGACCTTCCTCAAGGCCATCGCCAAGATCCGGTTTACCGCGATCACCGGCGTGAACACGCTGTTCAAGGCGATGATGGACACGGAGGGTTTCGAGCGCATCGATTTCTCCCGACTGCAGGTCGCCCTCGGTGGCGGCATGGCCGTGCAGCAGGCGGTCGCCGAACGCTGGAAGGCGCTGACCGGCAAGCCGCTGATCGAGGCGTACGGCCTGACGGAAACCTCCCCTGCCGCATGCATCAACCCGCTGAGTCTGCAGGATTACAACGGCTCGATCGGACTGCCCGTGCCGTCCACCGAAGTGGCCATCATGGGCGTGTCCGGGAATCGCCTGCCCTTGGGGGCGAATGGCGAGATCTGCGTGCGCGGCCCGCAGGTGACCGCCGGCTACTGGCAGCGCCCGGAGGAAACCGCGGCAGCGTTCTTCCCCGGCGGTTGGCTGCGCACCGGCGATGTCGGTTCGATGGATGAGCATGGTTTCGTGAAGGTGGCCGACCGCATGAAGGACATGGTCGTGGTGTCCGGGTTCAATGTGTATCCCAACGAAGTCGAGGACGTGCTGGCCGAACACCCGGAGATCGCCGAGGCTGCGGTGGTCGGTGTGCCCAGTGCCGGCAGCGGTGAGGCGCTCAAGGCCTATGTCGTCGCCCGTGCGCCAGGTTTGACGGCGGAGGATGTCATTGCGCACTGCCGCCGCATGCTGACTGGATACAAGGTGCCGAAGCTGATCGAGTTTCGTGATGAGTTGCCGAAGACTAATGTCGGCAAGATCCTGCGTCGTGCTTTGCGCGATGAGGGCGGTGAGCAGATCGGCGCGGGCGGTCGCGAACGAGCGCCTGGAGTGCCGGCCGCATGTGGTGCTTCCGCGAGTGGCGACGGGCATGGGGGGGAGGCGCGGTGACGAGGCTTGCGCACGGACTGTTGGCTGGGGAAGAGCCGGTGTTGCGCATCCCAGCACGCATCGACGAGATCAATGCGAACGGAGATATTGGTGATGTTTTCGGGGGTTGGACGATGTCGCAGATCGACATTGCCGGGGGCATTGTGGCCGTGCTACGTTCGAGGGGACGCGCGGTGACGGCTTGCGTCGAACGCTTGGTTTTCATGACCCCGGTAAAGGTCGGCGACATCGTCAGCCTGTACGCGGAACTGCTGGAGGTCGGACGTACGTCAATGAAAATCTCCGTTCAGGCATACGCGCATCGCAACCCGGAGGAGATCGAGTTTGTCCAGGTGGCCGCGGCAACCCTGACCTATGTCGCCGTCGACGGCGACGGTTCGCCGCGTCCGGTACCGCCCGAAGATGCGACGGAGTACCTGGCGCATAAGAATGAAACTCAGGTGTCTGAGGCGAACCGCCCTGACGACTCGGTGGAACGACAACTATTATATGGAGTGACCAATTGATGAAGACCCGCACTGTTTCGGGCCGTCTGGCCCCCTGGTTGGCCGCTGCCGGCCTTGCTCTCCCGGTGACCAGCCTGGCAGCCGGTTTCGCCATCACGGAGGAAAATGCCACCGGTCTGGGCAGCGCCTATTCCGATACTGCGACCGGTAACGGCAATGCCAGCGGGATGTTTTTCAACCCGGCGACCATGAGTGATCTGCCTGGCACACAGATCAGCGGAGGTATGATCTACATCGATCCGAAATTCAAGCTCAAGGACGGTAAGAGCAGCGTCGCCGGCATCGGTGACATCACCAACGGCGGTGACGGCGGCAATGCGGGGGTTGCGGCGCCGGTGCCCAATCTGTTCATCACCCACCAACTCAATGCGCGTACCCATGTCGGTTTCGGCATCAGCGTGCCCTATGGCCTGTCGACCGATTACAGCAGCGGCTGGCTGGGGCGCTACCATGCGATCAAGAGCGAAGTGCAGGTCATCAACCTGAACCCGGCCCTGAGCTTTGATGCCAATCCCAACCTGAGCCTCGGCGTGGGCCTGGATATCCAGTATGCGAACGCCAATTTGACCAGTGCGATCGATAGCGGTTCTTTGTGCTACGGGGCGGCCTCTGCGGGCCAGGTGCCTGGAGGCACGTCCACCTGTCAGACATACGGCCTCACCCCCGGGAATGCCTCCAAGGACGGTAAGGTCCGGGTTAAGGGCAACGACTGGGCGCTAGGCTGGAACGCCGGTCTGCTGTGGCACGTGAATCCATCGACCAAGATCGGTCTGAGCTACCGTTCGGCGGTCGATCACAAGCTCAAGGGCAGCGTCGACTACTCCAACATTCCCCTGCTGCTGGCCTCCAATCCGCAGCTCGCCGACACCAATGCCCGGGCTTCCCTCGATTTGCCGGCCACCGCCAATCTCGGCATCAGTCATGCCTTCTCGCCGCGCTGGACGATGACCGCCGGGCTGCTGTGGACGCAGTGGAGCCGTTTTCACGAACTGCGTGTGACCAAGGACAACGGACAGCCCGATATCGTCACCACCGAGGGTTGGAAGGACACGCTGCGCTATGCCGTGGGTGCGAGCTACAAGCAGAACTCCCGCCTGACCTGGCGCGCCGGTCTGGCCTTCGATCCGACGCCGGTGCCCGATGCGCAGCACCGCACCGCGCGTCTGCCCGACAGCGACCGCACCTGGCTCTCGCTGGGCGTCGGCTACCACGTTACCAAGAAGAGCACGGTCGACGTCGGTTACACCCACATCTGGTTCAACAACGTGAAGATCAACAACACGACCGAGGGTACCTACAAGAACACCCTGACCGGCACCTATACCGGCTCGGTCGACATGGTCGGCGTGCAGTACAGCCACCGTTTCTGAGTCTGGCCGGACATTCGTCCGTTTCCTTCCGACGGCGCCTTCAGGCGCTGTCGGCTTTTGGGTGAAGCGTTTGCCGGTTTTCATGGCCTATGCTGTGAATGGCGAGTCGGTATTCGCATCTTCAGCTTCAGCCAGCGTCGGGAGTGTCCATGCAGCATTTCAATGCCTTCCGTATTCATGTCGGCGAGGACGGCTCGACGCGATCCGGACTCGAATCGATGACGCTGGACGAGTTGTCCGCCGGCGACGTGACGATCCGGGTGGAGTATTCCTCGGTGAACTACAAGGATGCGCTCGCCGCTACCGGCCGCGGACGCATACTGCGCCGTTCGCCGCTGATCGGCGGAATCGATGCCGTTGGCGAGGTGGTGAGCAGCGAAACGCAGGCCTTCGCTGCCGGGCAGCCGGTGATCGTGGTCGGATGCGGTCTTGCGGAAACCCGCGACGGCGCGTATGCCGACTATCTGCGAGTGCCCGGCGATTGCGTCGAACCATTGCCGCCCGGACTGTCTTGCTACGACGCGGCCGTGCTCGGCACCGCCGGTTTCACCGCGGCACTCGCGGTGCTGCGCATGGAGGAGAACCATCAGAGCCCTGATTTGGGGCCGGTACTGGTCAGCGGGGCCAGCGGCGGCGTCGGCAGCATGGCGGTGGATATGCTCGCCGCGCGCGGCTACGAGGTGCATGCGCTGACCGGCAAGCCCGAATCCAGCGCGCAGTGGCTGCGCAGCCTGGGCGCTCACGCGATCATCGACCGCCGAAGCCTGCAGCCCGGTACCCGGCCGTTGGAAAAGGCGCTGTGGGGCGGAGCGGTGGACAACGTCGGCGGCGAAGTGCTGGCGTGGATGACCCGAACGGTGCAGCCGCATGGCAGCATCGCAGCCATCGGCCTGGCCGGCGGAGCCGAGCTGAACACCACGGTGATGCCGTTCATCCTGCGCGGCGTGAATCTGCTGGGCATAAATTCCGCGTACTGCAGCGCTGCCTTGCGGAGCGCCGTGTGGCAGCGCCTTGGCGGCGACATGCGGCCGCCTCATCTGCAGGACATTGCCGGCGAGACGGTCGGCCTGGACGGGCTGCCGCGGATTTTCGAGCGGATGATGGATGGGCGCGTACAGGGGCGCGTGGTGGTGCGCATGTGAACACGATACGCATCGTGCACGGCAGCGACGGCGTGTTGTACGTCGCCGGCGATCTGCATCGCGGCAACGTCGCGGAATTCGGTACCGAACTGCTGGCCTCGGCGCGTGCCGCCCGACCGCCGCTGGTGATCGATCTGTTCGAACTCGAACTCGATGACGGCACGGCAGTGCTGGCTGCGGTCGATGCGCTGCGTGCCCTGGGCTCCGTGACCGTGAGGCAGGCCCCGCACTGGCTGGCGCACAGCCTCTATCGCATCAACGCTCTCGGCGCTGATGCGATCGTTCTGGATTCGCCGCGCGAGGAGGAGCCCTACGGTTGAGCGCCCCATGACCCCGCATGTCGGGCCGGCTTCAGAAGCTGTTCTGCGGAGGAGGTGCGGGGTGGATATATGCCCAGCCCTGCGCTTCCCTGAGGGTGATTTCGCCGACGCCGGACGGCATGATCGTGATGAAGGGGTACAGATCGTGGCGATCGATATGCATTTCGAGCAGGGTGTTCGCACATTGCGCCAGGATCACGCCTTCGGCCTGCAGGTGGCGCAGTGTCTCTTTTCGAAGCCGTTGTTCTTGACGTGTCCCTTCAGGCGGGGGTCGTGCAACAGATTCTCGATGTTGTTCAGGGTCTTCTTGATCGCTTGGTTGCCGCCGCTGTCGAGTTGGAATATCGCGCCGTATTCATGGCCGGGACGGCTCTGTGCAGGGCCTTGCTGGGCGGCCTGCACGGCAGGAGTGGCGAGTATGACGGCGCTGGCGAGCATGATGATGCGTAATGTGGAGCGGCTGGATCGTGTGAACATGATCGATATCCTCTCTATCGGTCTAGAATGCTCGGTGGCGGGGCGATAGTTTGAAGACGCAGGATCAGGGGGAATATTCCGGCTAGCCGCCATGCGGGTTCACGAGCGGTAGCCGGCCAATACCCTGCGGACGAACTTCCTGGTTTCGGGATAGGGGGGCACGCCGCCGTATTCGTGCACTGCGCCGGGGCCGGCGTTATAGGCAGCCAGGGCGAGGCGCAGGTTGCCGTTATAACGCTTGATCAGCTTAGCCAGATAGCGCACTCCGGCCTGCAGGTTGGCCTCGGGGTTGAACAGGTCGACGATACCGAAATGCTTGGCGGTGCTCGGCATCAGTTGCATCAGTCCGCGGGCGCCTACCGACGAGACGGCATGTGGGTCAAAGCAGGATTCCACCGAGATCACCGCCCGCACGAGCTGCGCGGCCACGCCGTGCTGACTCGCAACGCGTTCGATCATCGGCATGTACTGTTGCGCGCGTTTGGCGAGGTCGCCGTCGCTCAAGCCCATACAGGAACGCCAGGCCGGCGGCCGACCATAGTATTTAACTGCTTCCAGATGGTAGGGCTTGGGGGCGACGGGGTGGTCGGTGAACCACATCTGGCCCTGGGCGTCGCGGTAGACGTAGACCTTGTCCGCGTGGGCTGGCAGCGCGGGCAGGCCAGCTAAGTACAGCGCCCAGAGCAACGCGCGGAGGCGCCGGCGTGGGCCATTCGCCCGCTTGGGCGTATATTCGCTCTCTCGCATCATCGTGGTTATCGAGGCGCGGCGCGTACCGTGCACGATTCTCAGCATTCTCAAAGATAACGCGATTGGAGCGCCGCATCCAGGCCTCCGGCGCTTTGGATCCGACCAGTCAGCTGCCGATCTGCGCGGTATCGACCGGCCGGTGCGCGACGCCGAGCGCGTCGAGGCCGGTCAGCAGTTGCAGGTGCGCCGCTTGCACGAGGTCCTGCTCGCCGCGCAGGCCGAGTTCGATCAGGCTGTGCCGGGTGGTGCTCGGCAGGCTGGAGAGCTTGAGTCCGGGGTGATCGGCCAGGACCGTCTCCATCAGCGGGATGAGCATGCTCTCGGCAGCACCTTCGACGATGAGCCGCTGCTCGATCGGCGGGGTGGCGTTGAACAGATGCGCGTAGCATGTGTCGAGCACCCATTCGGTCATCGGCCAGGCCATGTTCGGGAAGCCGGGGACGAAGTGGTGGCCTTCCAGGCTGAAGCCGGGGATGCGGTTGATCGGGTTCGGAATCAGGGTGGCGCCTTCGGGCAGCTCGGCCATGCGGACGCGGTTGGGATAGATGTCCGCACCGAAACGTTCCTCGAGGATGGCCATGGCCTCTGGGTGGCGGCAGATTGTCCGGCCCAGCGCGGCTGCGGCGCAATCCCGGGTGAGATCGTCGGGAGTGGCGCCGATACCGCCGAAGCTGAAAACGATGTCGCCCGAATCGAAAGTCTCCTGCAAGGTGTGGGTCAGGCGTTCACGGTCGTCGCCGACGATGCGTACCCAGACGGCTTCCAGGCCGCGTGCGGCGAGCACTTCCCGCATGTGCGCGAAGTGCAGATCCTGACGCTTGCCGCTGAGCAGTTCATCCCCGATGAGCAGCAGACCGAAACCCATGAGCCATGTTCCTTGCGTGAGTATTGCGGCGCTTCAGTAGCGCCCGATGTCGATGATCGTCTTGCCGAGCAGTGTCGCGGGATGGCCGGCATCATCCAGGGTCACGGCTTCGACGGTGACATAGTACATATGATCCTTGCCGCCGGAACAGGGCGGCATGTAGGCGCCGGCGATGTCGTATTTGGGATTGGCATGCGCGCGCACGACGAAGAAACCGGCCGGCAGGTCGAAAGTGTGGCCGGGTACCGACGGTACCGTGACGACGTTGGGCATACCGGGTGGGATAAGATAGCCGATGACGCCGTGGCCGCCGTTGTCCATCGGTTTGTAGTCGTGATCGCTGAAGGCCAGCACCAGAGCCTGTGTGCCGGCCGGAATGTCGCTGACGGTAAGGCGCGGGGTGGCGCCGTGCCCGCCGAAGCGGTGGCATTGCTGCCCGGCCGGAATGTTCTTTCCGTTCCAGCCCGGATCGCTCAACTGGGCTTGCAGGTTGGCTGCCGAGGCGTTTGTGATGCCGAACGACGATGCCAGAACGGCGGCGCCCGAAATGCGTGCGAGCATGTTCATGCTGAACCCCTATGCGTTCATCGTCTTTCGCATAAGTATAGAACCTATCCCGAGACCTCCTGCGTCGGTGAAGGCGTTTCGTGGTGGTTCGCATCCCTTAATTGTGGCGCAGGGGCATAGTTGCCCGCCACCGGTGAAGGCGGCGGGCACGCGTAGGATTACTCCTGATGGTAGCGCGTAACGCGTTCGACCTCGTTCTTGGCTCCGAGCACCACGGGCACCCGCTGGTGGATGTCGTCGGGCTGCAGGTCGAGGATGCGCTCGCGACCGGTAGTGCTGGCGCCGCCGGCCTGCTCGACGAGCATGCTCATCGGATTGGCCTCGTACATCAGGCGCAGTTTCCCGCCCAGGCCCTTGGCTTTGAGCTTCTCGTCCATGGGGTACATGAAGATGCCGCCGCGCATCAGGATACGGTGCACTTCGGCCGCCATGCAGGCCACCCAGCGCATGTTGAAGTCCTTGCCGCGCGGACCGTCCTTGCCTTGTACGCATTCGTCGATATAGCGCTTGACCGGCGCCTCCCAGAAGCGCTGATTGGACATGTTGACGGCGAATTCCTCGGCGTCCTCCGGGATGCGGATCTGCGGATGGGTCAGGATGAATTCACCGATGTCCTGACTCAGGGTGAAACCGTTCACGCCATTGCCGGTGGTCAGAACCATCATGGTCGACGGGCCGTACACGGCATAGCCGGCGCAGACCTGCTGAGTTCCCGGCTGGAGAAAGTCCTGCGTGGTTGGGCTGGTAATACCTGCGGGCGCGCGCAGGACGGAGAAGATCGTGCCCAGCGGAGCGTTGACGTCCATGTTGGAGGAGCCGTCCAGCGGATCGAACACGACCAGATACTTGCCGTATTTGACGTTGTCCGGGATATAGACGATTTCCTCCATTTCCTCCGAGGCCATTGCCGCAACGTGGCCGAAATGGCGGTGGACGTGCAGCATGATGTCGTTGGACAACACGTCCATCTTCTTCTGCGTTTCGCCCTGGACGTTCTCGTTGTCGAGGCTGCCGAGCATGTCCGCCAGGGCGCCGTTCTTGAGGCCGTTGGAGATCGCCTTGCAGGCGGTGGCGATATCGCTGATGACCAGCGTCAGCTCCCCGGTTGCACCGCTGATCTTCTGCTGTTCCTCGATGTTGAACTGCGTCAGAGTCTTGCTATCTATCATGGTCGTCGCCTAGGTTGTGAAGTAATCGTTGGCCCAATATCAGCGCGGCCGAATGAACCGATCATATCAAAGGCTTATGTTGGACACCCGCAGTTGTTGTCCGTATGGCGGCATGCTCTTGCTAAACTCGGGGTCTGTTTCAAAATACCGTGTGAGCCACGTTGCAATCGCCGCGGCGCGTAACCCGACAGGACGGGGCTGATGATGTGCCGCAAAGGACCTGCGCAATGAAGAATCTCCTCTACGCCCAGTCCGGCGGCGTGACCGCCGTCATCAACGCTTCGGCCTGTGGAGTCATCGAAGCCGTGCGGCAGCGGCCGCAGAGTTTCGCCGGTGTGCTTGCCGCGCGTAACGGCATCGTCGGAGTGCTCGAAGAGGCGCTGTACGATCTGGGGGCGGAAAGTGCGGAGGCTATTGCCGGTCTGCGCTACCGGCCGGGCGGTGCCTTCGGTTCCTGTCGCGTGGATCTCGATCCCTTCGAGACGCACCGCCATGAGTATGAACGTGTGCTGGAGGTGTTCGATGCACACGACGTTGGCTATTTCCTCTACAACGGTGGCGGCGGTTCCATGCTCAGCGCTGCGCGTCTCGCACAGGCGGCAGATACGCTGGGTTATCCGCTCGGTGTGATCGGCGTACCCAAGACCATCGACAACGATTTGTTCGTTACCGACACCAGCCCCGGTTTCGGTTCTGCCGCGAAATACGTGGCGGTGTCCGCGCGCGAGGCAGCCTGCGATGTGGCCTCGATGGCGGGGACCTCGACCAAGGTGTTCATCCTGGAAGTCATGGGGCGCCATGCCGGCTGGTTGGCTGCCGCCGGAGGGTTGGCCGAACGCACGTCGGGCGAACTGCCTTTGTTGCTGCTGTTCGCCGAACGTCCCTTCGAGCCCGAGTGTTTTCTGGAATCCGTACGCGAGCATGTGCAGCGCTCCGGCCACTGCGTGGTGGTCGCCAGCGAGGGCGTGCGCGATGCCGCTGGCGAGTATCTGTCCGTGCGCCAGAAAAGCCCGGTGCCTGGCTGGACGCAATTGGGTGGTGTGGCGCAGGCCCTGTCGCTGCAGGTCAAAGCGCAGCTTGGCTATCGCACGCACTGGGCGGTTGCGGACTATCTGCAACGCGCGGCGCGTCATCTTGCCTCGCGTACCGACGTGGAGCAGGCCTACGCCGTCGGGCGGGCGGCGGTGGAGCTGGCGGCCGAAGGCCGCAGTGGGGTGATGGCGACGCTGCGTCGCACCGGCGGCGACCCCTACACCTGGGAGACCGATGCGACCGATCTGTGGGGCGTGGCCGATCGTGAACGCGGCTTGCCGGACAGCTTTATCCGCGAGGACGGCTTCGGTATTACCGAGGAGGCGCGGAGTTACCTGCGTCCGCTCATCGCTGGCGAGGACTATCCGCCGTTTCGCGATGGCCTGCCCCTGCATGCCGATCTGCGCCTGAATTTGCTGCCGCGCTGCCTGCCCGGCTATACGCCTCGCCCGGGTGACCATAAGGGGCCAGCCGGAGCGGGTGTAGTGGAGTCCGGGGAGCGGGAGTTTGGGACTTCGGGTTGATGAGGTCTTTGCTTTTGTGTGAGTGAGGGCGGTGTATCTGTGCTGGCTTGGGTAGGCGGTTTCCTGCACGATTCGGGGCGTGTGGTTTCTGCTGGCGGTGTGGTGAGAGCTTTTCCTGTTTTTGGCGCTGAGGCCCGTTTCGGGCGCGAATCAGCGATGGGTGATTTTGATCTGAATCGGTGACGCGCCCGAGCCTCTTTCTTTGCACGCCCAAAGAAAGAGGCGAAAGAAAGGCGCCCGAAAGGCCTTGTCCCTGACGGGCAGACCTCGAGCGCACACCCCGTCCCGGGGCACCGCAGGCACTTGCCCTCCTGGCAAGGCCTGCGCGGGCGGCATCCCTGCCGCCCGACCCCGCGCCGGGGCGCACGCTCGAGGCAAGACCTAACGGGGATCGGGACGTCAAGACAGAACGCATCGCAAACGCTTGGGCTACGCATTCGGCGATAGAAGCGTAGGTTGGGGTAAGCG